>NZ_JANNDR010000407.1:0-4523 GCF_031378165.1 Chamaesiphon sp. OTE_75_metabat_556 | reverse complement strand
CGATAGCCGATGACGCGCGCAAGGCTGCCATCCAGTTTCATGACTTGAACGCGATCGTTGCGCGAGTCGGCAACGGCAATCCAATCGCCCGCGACATCGATGCCTTCGGGAGCCGAGAACTGGCCAGGTTCACCGCCGATTTTTCCGATCACACTGGACTTGCCGTCCGGCGCAAATATCACGATCGCGTCGAGGCCCGCATCGGAAACCACGACGCGTCCATCGGCGCAGACCGCGACGTCGCGCGGGTCGACGAGCCGTTCCGCGCCGATTGTGCGTTTCGACTTTCCTTCCGCGTCGATCACGTTCACCCGATGCGCCAGCGATTCCGCGACGTACAGCAGACCGTCCGGCCCGTAGGCCAGACCGGTCGGCTCGCCAAGCGCGTCGATCTGGCGCACGCAGGCGCCGAGCTTGGGCAACTCCACCGGCTACTGACATTCTATCCTCCCAAGTCGATCTAAAAGGTTCCGATCTGCTAGAGACTGTAACTACACCTTAATTACGACTCCACTGGCTCGTTCGCGACAACGATCGCTCGATCTCAAAATAATAACTAAGCTTTTGCCCACAACAAATCGACACTATACTGAGTCAGAATCTCATCCGCTGTTACCAAGGTCATGCGCTCGATTTGTGCTTGTGCCACCAGGATGCGATCGAACGGATCGCGATGCAATAACGGTAATGTCGCCACTCTACAAGCGTGGGGAAAGACGATATCGAGAGACTTAGCACCCAATAGCCGCATTCGACTAGCTACATAAGTATCGACAGGTTCGGGCAGTGGTAGTTTACCAATCCCCACTTTAATTGCGATTTCCCAAGCACTAGCCACTGAGAAAAACAGTTCGTTATCTGAATCGACTATTTGCTCGATGGCTTTTGAGTTTAGTTGCTCTGGCGCAGTAAACCACCACAGCAAACATTGAGTATCTAACAACAGATTCAAACTTCTTCCCCCTCAAAGGCAGCCAGTAAGTCGGCTGGTAAGGAAGCATTGAAGTCTGCGGGTACTTGAAATAAACCGATATCTTTACCCATGCTACTACGTCGATCGATCTGATGGGGAATCGGTACTAATTTAGCTACTGGTACCCCGCGATTGGCAATGACGATTTCTTCGCCTAACTCCACTCGCTGTAGTAATTGGGACAGATGAGTCTTGGCTTGATGAATATTGACGGTATCCATAAGTGACTTAGTTTGTAAACTAAGTCTAGTATAACAGCATTCATAGGGTATATAACCAACCTCCTACATCTAGCTTTGAGGCAGGAATGCTTCCGTTGGAGCTACCAACAGATCCAGATATTCTTGCCTGAAATATTGCAGCGTACTAAATACCGGATTTGGCGCAGTTTGCCCCAATCCACACAAGCTCATTTCCTTCACCATCTGACTCAGAGATTCCAGTTGAGCTAGATCTGCGGCAGTAGCTTGCCGATTCGCGATTTTGGTTAATAAGGCATGGAGTTGCACTGTACCTGCTCGACAGGGGACGCATTTTCCGCAGGATTCATCTCGACAAAAATCCATATAAAAGCGGGCAATTTCCACCATATTCGTGGATTCATCCATCACAATCATCCCGCCAGAACCGACGATCGTGCCTAGTTTTTGCAAGGATTCATAATCCACTGGCGTATCTAGGAGATCTGCGGGAGTACACCCCCCAGATGGCCCTCCCGTTTGCACCGCTTTTACCTTGCCACCATCCGGTACACTGCCACCCATCTCCTCGACAATTTCGCGCAGGGTTGTTCCCATCGGCACTTCAATCAGCCCCGTATTCTGGATATTTCCCGTCAGGGCAAAGACTTTCGTGCCTTTACTTTTCTCGTTGCCAATGCTGGCATACCAGTCGCCACCATTGCGGATAATTGGGGTGATATTGGCAAAGGTTTCCACGTTATTAATCAGCGTAGGGCGTTCCCATAGCCCGGATATAGCCGGATAGGGCGGACGGGGACGAGGAATACCTCGCCCGCCTTCATCAGCATTGCAAACCACATATTTTTGTCCAGGGGGCATTTTGGCAACCGTCGCCCATTTTAAACCCGTGGGATAGCCCGCCCCACCGCGTCCTCTCAGCCCACTCTTAGTTACCTCCTCGATGACTTGGGCGGGGGTCATTTCGGTCAAGGCATGGTGCAATTGGGTATAGCCACCAACGGCAATGTATTCCTCAATCCGTTCGGGATCGATCTTGCCACAGTTTTCGAGGACAATCGGCATTTGATGAGTGAAAAACGGTCGATCTTGATGTCCTATAATTATTGTGTTGTCACCACCATGAAGGGCTGCCACGATCGACTCAGCATTCTCTGGCGTAACCTCTTCATAATATGCACCCATCGGATCGACCTCGACCAGTGGCCCCCGACCGCACAGCCGCAAGCAACCCACACTACACACCTCCACCGTATTATCTAAGTTAACCAGTGCAACCGCCGTCTCTAAGCTACTTTTGACCGCAGCCGCCCCCGATGAAAGACAGCCTGCAGCCGTGCAACAGCGAATGCGGGTCGGTTTGCGCCGTTCCTGCTCTTGTTGACCGATCGCCTGTAGTTCAATTATATCCATAACGGTTTTACGGCGTTATTTTAAGATAGTTATTCTGGCTGCTGATTGTGGGTGCCCAGCCAAGGCGACAAATCAATCCTGCCCATCCTCAAATCCAGTAAATCCCGTTCTGATTTTTATGGGTTTTTCAGGACTCTAATCTTATTAACCACATCATCCGGGGTTTGCTTGCCACTGACCGCGCCATCGATGACGATGACCGGAGCAATGCCACAAGCCCCGACACAACGAGCGACCATCAGTGAAACTTGCTTGTTAGGTGTGGTTTCGCCCATCTGGATACCTAGTTCCGCCTCCAATACCGCGATCAATTTACTACTGCCTCTGACATGGCAAGCTGTCCCCAAACAAACCACACAGGTATGAACGCCACTAGGTTTGAACGTAAACCATTTGCCGAACTCATCATCGCTCGTCATGCGATCCGTTGCGCGTGAGAAAATGGTAGTGCTAGCAGAACAGCTTCGAGTACTCGTCGCACAGGGGACAGATGCTGTTAAACAGGATAGTGGAGGCGGAAATGACACCAGTAGATCTCATTGGCAGCTTTGAAAAACGCAATTTCCCTCAGTTCCGCAACCCCACAATCGACACGATGATTTGGGGTCGCCAAAGGCATCACGTACCCATTTTATTGGAAATCGATGTAACAGAGGCTCGATCGGCAATTCATGCTCAGAAAGCGAAGACTGGACAAGGAATTAGTTTTACAGGCTGGATTATCAAATGTCTGGCTCAAGCAATTAGCGAACATAAATACGTCCACGCGCTCCGTAAAGGTAAACGAGAGCTAGTACTTTTTGATGATGTGGATGTGACGATTATTATCGAACGATCGGTTGCAGGCGAGAAGTTGCCAATGCCTTACATCATTCGCCAAGCCGATCGGAAAACCGTGGCTGAGATTCATACCGAAATTCGTGCCGCGCAAAAATCAACCATTGCAGCGGGGGACGTGCAGGTTGGCTCTTCCACCACAGCCTGGATGATGAACATCTTTGTAATGCTGCCGCCATTTTTACGAAACCTGTTCTTCTGGCAACCCTTGTTTCGCGACCCTTTCCGCTTCAAGCGCACGATGGGTACTGTCTCCGTGACATCCATTAGTATGTTTGGCGGTGGCGGCATGAGTTGGGGCATTCCGATTGGCATTCATCCCTTACTAATCGCGGTGGGTGGCATCGCTAAACGACCAGGAGTGATCGACGAGCAAATTGTCATCCGCGAATATGTGGGACTGACCGTCATGTTCGACCATGACGTGACAGACGGTGCGCCAGTGGCGCGGTTTATTGGCTATCTGCAGAAATTAATGGAAGGCGGGTATGGGCTGGAGGAAGATCTGATGGGCGACAAAGACATCCAAATAAACTACGAATAGCAAAATTAAATCGCTCTTGTCAGTATCGATCGCAGTGGCAATAGTTAAGCCCATATGAGTTCGATCGCGGATGTAATATAAATTTTCCTAACAAATAATACTCAAGATTCAGATTTTCTGATTTGGGTTAGATTGTATAAACCGCGCCCGATGCGTCTGATGAGGTCTTTTTGCACCAACCGCAATAACACTCGATCGAGCCAAACTTAAATTTATTGCATGTAGGTTTCTTCTGTACGGTAGGAGTAATGCTTAAGGCGGATTATGTCTCTAACTTGCTCTAGTAGCTTCTTAGGAGGATTTTGCATAATGTTACAATATATTGAAAAATTCAGCAGATCCACCTTAAATAGAATGATAGGTCAAAAGTTTCTGCTTTTGCACAGGGAATATGCTGAATTTTTCAGTCTATCTACCCGAATTTGGGTGGATAGGTAGAAATTTTCCACCTAATAATAGTTCTGCCGCTTGCATTTTGGTTGGCAGTAGTAGTTTGAAGATTACAGATAAGGTGAGAAACAAAGCACCTACCAAATATTTGAGATCTTGGTAGGTG
>NZ_JANNDR010000390.1:0-3779 GCF_031378165.1 Chamaesiphon sp. OTE_75_metabat_556 | reverse complement strand
ATCTCACGTTACTGTCCCCCAAATTCGGGGGATGTATAATGGCGATCGCGCTCGCAAGAATGTCCTGATCGAGCATGGTTTCCGGTTGCCCAGTGCGGCTGACAATCGTCCGTTAAAGGCTGATGAATTCTGGGAGAAGGTAAATCAATGTATTTTCGTTTCGGCGACCCCTGGGGAGTGGGAAATGGAACTCTCAGCGGATCGAATTGCCCAACAGATCATCCGGCCAACTGGCGTCATCGATCCGGAGATCTTCGTGCGTCCGACAGAGGGACAAGTAGACGATTTATTAGGTGAAATTCGCGATCGAGTCAAGCGCAACGAACGCGTCTTGATTACGACGTTAACTAAGCGGATGGCCGAAGATTTGAGCGAATATTTTCACGAACGCGATGTGCGGGTAAAATATCTCCACTCGGAAATTCAATCGATCGAACGGATTGAAATTATTCAAGCTCTTCGTAATGGGGAATTTGATGTGTTGATTGGCGTGAACTTATTACGGGAAGGTTTGGACTTACCGGAAGTCTCATTGGTGGCAATTCTCGATGCCGATAAAGAAGGCTTCTTGCGTTCGACCCGATCGCTGATTCAAACGATCGGCCGTGCTGCGCGACACATTCGCGGACAAGCGATCTTATATGCCGATCGGATGACAGATAGCATGACTGCCGCGATCGATGAAACCGAACGGCGGCGGGGTATTCAAACGGCACATAACAAGTTAAATAACATTACGCCACAATCGATCGTCAAAACTGGCGGCAATTCCATCTTGCAATTTCTCGATTTCTCGCGGCGATTGAATTCACAACAATTGGAGACAGTGATCGCTCATGTCGATGAATTATCACTCGAACAAATCCCCGATGCGATCGTCCAGTTGGAAGGGGAAATGAAGGTCGCAGCCAAGGAACTGGAATTTGAAAAAGCCGCAACATTACGCGATCGGATCAAGCAGTTACGGGGTAAATTAGTCGGGAATGTTTGATCGGCGTTCAATCATAAACTGTTTGAAAAGGATAAGAGGGTGTTTGAAAAGTATCGGATAGCACTCGCTAACCCTAAGTGTACCTAAAATCTATGTACGATCGCTGTACTGTTTTACACTACGATCTCGGATTGACTGACAAAATGCCAACACGCTGACGATCGATACTGCGACAGCCGAGCTGGCATGTGAAGATTCCTTCACGAGTTCCTCAACTTATCGAGCTACATTCAAGATATTCACGGCGGTGAGATGAGATCCACCGCAATCGGCCGCTCGTTGACTTGGAGAGTAGTAGATATGTCATTAATTAAAGAATTTAATAATTTACGTCAGCAACTCGACCGATTGTTCGAGGATATCGTTCGCGAACAACCACAATTAGGCATACTTGCTAAAGCTAGAGAAACGCCTTGGAGTCCGGCGATCGAATTGCAAGAGACTGAGACAACACTGTTGCTCAAGGCGCAGCTACCAGGCATCAAACCAGAAGAATTGGATATTCAAGTGAGCGAAAATGCTGTTTTTCTGGCTGGCGAACATCGAGAAGAAACCAAGACTGAAGAGCCGGGCATTTTTCGATCTGAATTTCATTACGGTCAGTTTAAACGGGTAATTCCGCTACCTACTTCAATTCAACGCGAACAGGTGAAAGCAGAAATGGGGGCGGGGTTACTTACTTTAACCATGCTCAAAGCTAATCCGGCTCTGCCCAATTTGGTTAAAGTCCCTGTAGCTTTGGTAATTCAAGAATAGATATTCAATCGTTCGCGGCTGGTGAAAGAAAATTGAGTAACACCATGAAAACAGACTATTTGATTGTCGGAAGTGGTTTATCAGCATTAGTTTTTGGCGCACTGATGGCTAAGGCTGGTAAAACGGTGCGAGTGCTCGAAGCGCACGAACATCCCGGTGGGTTTGGGCACAGCTTTACCATGGCCAAAAAATATACTTTTAATGCCCAGCTCCATTATGTGTGGGACTGTGGCGAGGGAAATACTGTCAATCGAGTGCTCAAACAACTCGATCTGGATCGAACTATTACTTTCAATCGGTTCGATCCAGATGGGTTCGATCGAATGCGAATGCCCAATTATAAGCTGGATATTCCGAGCGATCGAGTCGAACTGGTAAGACGGCTATCCCAGCTCTTTCCGGAATCTGCCGAGAATTGTCAACAGTTTGTCGCCGAAATTCAGGCAGTTCGCAATGGCTTGCGGTATCTGTCGCCACCAATTCAGCCACTAGCAGTATTGGGACATCTGGGCGATGTCTATCGTGCGCTCCAATACCTCCATAGTACGCTTCAAGCTGCCTTTGACAAATTCAAACTACCTCGAGCGGCTCAAACTTTACTTGCCTTACAATGGCCGGATTTCTTATTACCACCAGAGCAGCTTTCATTCTATGCCTGGGTGATTTTATTTACCGGCTACCAAGAGGGAGCTTTTTATCCAACCCAGCATTTCGATCGAGTCATTAATGCCCTAGTTGATGTAATTATAACTGCTGGGGGTGAGGTGTTACTCAATCGAGAAGTGACGGATTTCTCGATCATAGACAAGACGGTGACTGGTGCAACGGCGATCGATTTACTCACTCACGAAACCCACGCATACTTAGCCGATACGGTGATCTGTAATATCGATCCCAAACACGCCGCCGCCAAAATTGGTATCGAAAAGTTCTCGCGATCGATCCAACACAAGTTAAATTATGACTATTCGCCATCTAATTTCATGGCTTATTGTGTCGTCCAGGGTATCGATTTACGCGACTATGGATTTGGGAAGTCGAATACATTTCATAGTGGCGATGTGGATTTGAATGTGGCCTTCAATCGGATGTATAACAACCATGATTATACCAATCCTAGTTTTGCAATTACGACGCCCACACTATTAACTGATACAGGTGGTGACTGTCCCCCCGATTGTCAGATTGTCGAGTTTTTGACCGTGGCTAACTATGAGTATTTCAATCATCTCAAACAGTCCGATCCCAAAGCCTATCGACAAAGGAAAGCCGAAATCCTGAAGTCAATTCTGGACGTAGTAGAACGAGATTATGTCCCTAATTTCCGCAGTTATTTAGTATTTCAAATTACTGGTAGTCCGACCACGAACGAACATTTTTGTTATTGTCCGGAGGGGAATTCCTACGGTTCTAGTTTAACGCCTCGAAATATGGGTGTCGATCGACTAAATCACGAAACATCGCTGAAAAACTTCTATTTTTGCAACGCCTCATCCGGCTACCCTGGCTTCGCACCCACCTTCTGGACGGGAGCACTACTCTATCAACGATTATCGGGAGATAAGATTTTAAATTAGAGGACGAGGGGACTGGGAGAGCTAGACCAAAAAGACGCTTGCATCCAAACGCTCTATTCACTATTCACTATTCACTATTCACTATTCACTATTCACTATCCACTATCCACTATCCACTACCCTCCCAAAATCTAAAACCCAAACAGGAGCAAATAATGAAAATTGCAATTATTGGCGGTGGTGCCAGCGGCATGGTGACGGCTTATTTACTCGACAAACAAGGACATCAAGTCACGGTATTCGAGCGAGAACCGATGCTGGGCGGTCATATTCGGACACTCAATCAAAATGTCCAACCCAACCATTCGGATTGCGATTTGGTATTAGAAAATGGTGTCTTAGAATTCCCGACATCGTTTGATAATTTCATGGATTTGATGGGAGAACTCGGCGTAGAACTGGAGCTAGTAAATATTGGCTCCGCACTATTTATGAAGAATGGCAACCACTATCTC
>NZ_JANNDR010000384.1:0-3331 GCF_031378165.1 Chamaesiphon sp. OTE_75_metabat_556 | reverse complement strand
GGGGGTAGGGGGGTTCTGAACCCCCAGATCCGGGTTCTGCCCACACAAGGAGAAATTGCATAGTACAAGTATCGATCGCTTACCGATTCGATCGCACAAGTACTACTCACATAGCTCACCCCTAAAACCTAAAACCTAAAGCCTAAAGCCTAAAACCAAGAACCTAACTAATAATCCCCGATCGCAACGCCCTAACCGCCGCCTCCGTCCGGTCATCCGCACACAACTTCGCCAAAATATTCCGCACATGCGTCTTCACCGTCCCCACCGTAATATACAACCGCTCCGCGATCGCCACATTCGTACAACCAGCCACCATCAACTCCAACACCTCCCGCTCCCGATCCGTCACCGGATCTGAAGCCAACACCTGCTCGTACTCCGGCTCCAACGACCTAATCTCGATCGTCTGCTTCTGACTCGTCGGCTGCGACATACTCGATCTCATCTGCCGCAACACAATACTCGCGATCGCCGGATCGATCCAGGCATTCCCCGTATAAGTCATCCGAATCGCCTCAATCAACTGCTCGATCCCCACATCCTTAATACAATACGAATCCGCCCCCGCCGCAAACGCCGCCAACACCATCTCCTCACTACTAAGCATCGTCAGCATAATTACCTTCGTCTTCACCTCTGGACTGGCCGACTGAAACTTCCGAAACTGCTGCACCAACTCGATCCCATCGAAACCAGGTAGCCCAATATCTACCAACGCCACATCCACCTCAGTATTTTGCAACAAATTCAACCCTTGCGGGCCATTGACCGCCTCACCCACCACTTGGATTCCGGCCTGAATCTGCAATACCGTCCGCAACCCAATGCGAACTACATCATGATCTTCAATCAAAACAACACGAATATCACTCATAATCAACTACTTTTGAATGGGTTAAATGTTAGATAGCAAACGATTTGCCTCGCAAAATTTGCGACAGCAATTATTGACAACCTCGTACTGAGAGTCCGATCCGATCCAGACAAGGGAATTGTACTGACAGGCATTCGATCGATCCCCTCGGCACATCAACGATCTATCTTTAGGCAGTGCCCAATTCACTCAAAAACGGTGAAAATGCAATTAGCAATCTAAATATCATCGAAAATCTAGGCTAATAGCTGACGCGATCGTCGATAATCGATCGGAAACTAGATTTTAATCTACGCGATCGATTATCGATCTCACCCAAAAGGTAGAGAGTCGGTCGTAGTACATGAACGATAGTAGTTAGGAAATAATTTTGGTGGGCATGGATCGTCAAATAAACGATATGAATCGGTTAAATTTTGAATCCCAGCGGCTTTATAGGTGGCGTGTAGTGAGTTATGGAATGAAAGGTGGTTGGCAGAGAGTTCAAAATTGGTGGCAAAAACTTCCGATCGAAAGTCGTGGGTCGCTCGCCGTATGTATTCCGTTAACTTGCTTGATCGGTACAGTCGTCGCCTACACGATCCTGCGCCAACAAATGGTTGCCGCTCAAGCCTATGTAGACCATACGAACGAAGTCTTAAACGCCAGCAAGAGCAGTCTGATTAGTCTACTCAACGCCGAAACCGGCGTACGCGGCTACTTCATTGCCAAAGAAAAAGCCTTCCTCGAACCTTACTTGCTCGCTGTCAAAAATCTCAACCCCTCACTCGATCGCTTAGAACTACTCGTTAGCGATAGTCCCACCCAAGCAGAACGCGCCAAGCACCTCAACCAGATCGCTCGCGATCGGATGAGTACGTTCGCACAAAGCATCCAAAGAGTCGATGCTGGCGATATCGGTACCAATCAAGTCACCCTCACCCGCCTGCTCGACGGTAAACAATCGATGGATCGGTTTCGGGGGATTATTGGCAGCTTTGAAGCTGAAGAAAATCGGCTGCTCTTCGAGCGCACCAAGTGGTTGCAAGATCGCCAGCAGATCAACGCCGATGCGATGTGGTGCGGCATTGCCGTCGGCGTCCTCGGCACGGGGATCTCGATTCGCTTGCTCAGACAGCTCGCTACCGAAATGCGATCGCGCGAACTCCGCCTGCGCGAAAGCCGCAACCTGATCGAAGCAATCGTCGCTAATGTCGTTGATGGCGTAATGGTGATCGACACCAGAGGTCGGATCGAAACCTTCAATGATGCAGCAGTGAAGATGTTTGGCTATCATGCCCATGAAGTCATCGGTTGGCAGTGGCAAAAACTTCTGAATACTGACGCTGATGAGTCCCAAAAACTGCTATTTTACAAAGCTGATTCAGACCCCCGCACAACGCCACCATTTGCCATGCCAGCCAGTGCAGCGAACGGCCAAATTTGGCAAGCTATGGGACAGCGCAAAAATGGCGAACTGTTCCCGATCGAAATCTCCATGAACAGCATCGTCCTAGATGACGATCGGATCGCGATCGTCCGCGACATTACCGAACGCCAACAAGCCGCTGCCAAACTCCAAGCCAAAGCTACCGAACTAGCTCGGCTCAACAATTCCCTCACTCTAACCAATCGCTCGTTGGTGGAAAGCAACCGCGAACTCGATCGCTTTGCCTATATTACCGCCCACGATCTCAAAGCACCGCTGCGCGCGATCGCCAGTCTCTCCGAGTGGGTCGAAGAAGACCTCGATGATGCATTTTCACCTGAAACTCGAAGTCAAATGCACTTGCTCCGCCGCCGCGTCTATCGGATGCAAGCCCTGCTCAATAGTCTGCTCGAATACTCCCGCGCTGGCCGCACCCAAGCCCCGATTGCCACCGTCGATGTCCAGCGGCTACTCGATAAGATCCTGCTGGCACTCTCTCCCCCAAAGACATTTACGATCTCGATCGTCAACCCCATGCCCACCTTCACAGCCCGCTGGCAACCTCTCGAACAGGTCTTCAGTCACCTGATCGACAATGCCATTCGCCACCACCCTACGAAAATGGGTATCGTAAAAATATCAGTACTCGATCTGGGCGATCGCTATGAGTTTGCAATTGCCGATAATGGCGATGGGATCGAAACTCAGTACCAAAAAAGAATTTACACTATCTTCCAAACCCTCAAAGCTCGCGACCTCCAAGAAAATGTGGGGGCGGGATTGGCGATCGTCCGCAAAATCGTCGTGGCTGAAGGGGGAACGATCGAGTTAGAATCAACACCTGGTAGTGGTGCGATCTTCCGGTTCACCTGGCCTAAGCAGCCAATAGACACCCCAACTCTTCCTCCTCGTCAAGCACCACGTGTAGACTTTTAATGATAAATAATTCGATGCTAAATATTTTACTAGTCGAAGACGACGAAGTAGATATCATGACCGTTCAACGCGCCTTTAAAAAAGGCAATATTGCGAACCCTTTATATCTA
>NZ_JANNDR010000374.1:0-1945 GCF_031378165.1 Chamaesiphon sp. OTE_75_metabat_556 | reverse complement strand
GGCATTACTGGCATGGTTGCGGGTTATTGCTCGTGTTCAGGGGATTAGTGATATGGCTGAACAGATTGGTATGACGAGGCAGGGGGTGCAGAAGGCTTTATCTGATGAAGGTAATCCGCGTCTGGGAAATGTCACGTCGATCATGGAGGCTATGGGTTATTGTTTGGTGCCGCAAAAGCTACCTTGATCGCCACAGGCTTCATAACAAAGCTCATCAAGAAACTGGTCATTGCCCGGATTTTATTGACTTTGATATATTTACTTAGTTTCTTGCCTCAGAGAATAGCGGATGGCCATCCGGTGGGCACGTGGGCGACGGAGGGTAAAGAAAACCCTCCTTTTCTTTCCTCGCCAGCCTCGACCGATAGTTGCAGATTGTTTAATATTCTTTGGTGGTCGATCAGTTGAGACTGTATTTGATATTAGATGGTCTTAAAAGCTCCATGTATGAAGCTCTTAAATGAAAGCTTAGAGCCATTTGGTCTAATATCTATGAAGCTATCTAGAGAAAGCTCAAAACTAAAATTATCGATCCCGCTTTTATCACGTCTTGCAAATAAATCATGATTGTAATGAATAAATTGCATCGGAATAACTAAGTAATAGACCACTTTTTCTTCTGGCTTGTATAAAATCAATGATAGTTGCTTGCTGCAATCATTAGTTATCTTTTCACATGGAATATCAATCCACCAAACATTTTTCGTCTGATTTGATGGTAGACTTGCAAAACTCAAAAGCTTCTCATCTTGAAAATATAAACCCAGATTTTTTAGGTAATTTATGGCTTCTTGTCTGTTCATTGTTGAGATACTTTATTTTATAGTTTATGAAATATTTAGTCACACACAGGTAGAGAAGCATTTATCGAGATAATTTTTCCCTGGCGTGCATTGAAGTCCAATCCAGCAAAATTTTCCCCGTAGATACGTAGTCTGGTTATGCCTTCATTTTCATACACATCATATTGGTATCTTTGATAAGCTTTCTTAAATTTACCTATAGAATTTCCAACGTGTATTCCTTCAGTGGTAGAATATGCTGGATTAGTTGTATCTATGTTTGATACATAGCCACCTTCGTCTATTATAATGTCCAGATTTTTATATCTTAGGATAACTAATTCATCTACAATGCAACCAGTATTAACGTTTTTTGTATCTCGTTCTTTTGGCTGACCAAGGATGCTAATTACTTTCTGCATACTATCACCCAGCTTTATTTTTCCAATGTATGTTCTGGATATGTCAATTGCTTTAAAATTAGCTAAGTTGTTTCTAACTAATTGAATCTGATCTTGCTTGTTTGGAATTGTATATCCAGATGAAGAACACGGATTAGCTATAATAGTATTAGCAATGATAAAAGTCAGAAGTGTTGAACAGAAAAGATTGTTATTCATTACGAGGTCAGCCAGAATTCGTCTTACCAATTCAGAGTTCCCAGAAATCAGCAATAATACTACTTTGTGGTGATTGCTTTAATTTAATTGATAGTTAAGTAAAAAAAAGGAGGGTTTTCTTTCCTTTATGTCGCCCAGGTGCCCACCTGACAGATAGCCGTATCCGCTTCGGTGATCTGATGAATTACAAAAACGATCGAGATGCCAAACGACGGGAAGGCTTATCACAAATGACCAAGAAAAGCCAAAAGTTAGGACTGTACATTAAAGCAGCGAACACCAGGCGAATAAATTAAAGTTCGATCGAATCCAATTTATCCAAGATGCTCAGACCCTCAGCCACATCGCCCCGTGCAGATATCAACTTAAATCGAGTATGGGTATCAAACTCTACCAAAGCAACAGTAGAAAGCTCCTCGATCAGCTTGTTTACACTGATCCCCTGAGACTCAGCGAGTTCTTTCAGCCGGAGGTGCTTATCGTCTGGTATCCGAACGGTCAAAGTAGCCATAGGGTTAACTCCTAATGATTTGTTCTGGTTTC
>NZ_JANNDR010000357.1:0-2005 GCF_031378165.1 Chamaesiphon sp. OTE_75_metabat_556 | reverse complement strand
GGAAGCTCTACGGTAGCGATCTGCGCTTTCTTCGCCAGTTCTAGCTGATTGACCAATTCGATTGTTGGTGATTTGTGGTATGCTTTGCTCCAAAATTCAGAGTAGGGGCAATTCATGAATTGCCCCTACTCTAAATTTCAGGGATTGTCTCTAACGCAAATCATACTTGAATTCAGCAACGATCGACCTATTACCAGCGGCGGGGCAAACATTGAGCGCAATCGTTAGTAACATTAGTACCAGTAGAAATAATTACTGGTTCGGCTGGCGGTGGCTCGGCACTGACTTGAAGAGCGGTTGTCACGATCGCGAGCGCAGCAAGTAGTCCACAGCCGAGAAACTTAAGCATGATTGAGACCAAAATCGGGAGGGATCTACAATCTAACGAGTAAACTCTGAAGCTCCTGTGAACTAAATCACTAGGTGTATTATGAATCGATCGCACCTAAATGCGCTTGATTGGATTATCGATGTTCTCGATAGAGTTTCAGTCCGAATTTGCCCGCTGGGGTGGCTTGCGCCTTGCTGATATCAGTTTGCATTGGAGCGGGGAGTAAGTCTAGTACAGTAGGTTGAATATGGTGTTCTGGGGGCTGAAGGATCGGTGCGGCAAGGGCTGCAAAGGTAATATCGATCGCCGAAAAACGATCACCGAGTAAGTACTGACGCCCATCGGCTAACAAACTATCGACTCGATCGAATACGATCTCGATTTCGCGACAAGATTCAGCAGCGGAAGTATCGGTAATATCAAAATTCGATCGAACGATTTTACCAACTCTGGGGAAAATAATGGGAAATAGTAACTTTTCCCAAAATGGCACGCCCAGAGTCCATTTCGGATAAAGTAATTGGGGTGTGATGATATATGAATATCCCCAGCGGCGGGTATGCACACCCAAAGTATTATTGAATAAGGTTTCTAGTTCTGTACTGAGTAACTGGAATTGGGGGTCGATCGGATATAACTTTTCGGGATAGAGTCTGTCTAAATATCGCAAAATATCTGTCGAATCTGTCGCCACACCCGTATCTGTGACTAAAACAGGTACGGTCGTGCCACCATGTTTTTTAGTCGCGCTGCGATGAAATGGCGGCATGTGCGCCAATTCTTGATAGGGAATCTCTAAGTAGTCTAGTGCCCACCGTGCTTTCTCACTGTAGTGGCTAACTGGAATCGTAATCAGTCGAAAGTTAGTGGGCATCAAATTTCTCCTAACCGTACAGAGTGATTGCTGTCTGTCTTGACTAAGTTTTAGTATACGAATCTGTGAGATTTTGAGCAACCCAGAGGGCAACTTGCAATCGATCGCGTAAATTTAAATAGTTAAAAATATTAGTCACATAATTCTTGACTGTCCCTTCCGTGAGGTGCAGATCGAGAGCAATTTCGCGATTGTTTTTGCCTTTACCAATTAGTTTGAGGATTTCGATCTCATTATGATTGAATTTTTCGAGCATGGCTAATCTGGACGATGGTGTAATTGTAGACTCGGGAATCCGCGCAAATACCTTCAGGGCGATCGCCGGATCGAGTTGTCCAAAACCGCGATCGAGACTACGAATCATGGTCGCTAATTGTTGGGACGGGGTACTTTTGAGGATATAACCCAGGGCACCATTTTGCAGTGATTGACAAATATAGTCATCTTCATCAAATGTGGTCAAAACCATAATCCGAATCCACGGAAACCGCTGATGGATGACTTTAGTAGCTTCGACACCATCACAAATCGGCATCCGTACATCCATCAAAATTACGTCCGGGCGCAGTGTTTCGGCCAGCAAAATTGCCTCTTGACCATTACCAGCTTCTCCAACAACTTCGATGTCTGATTCGAGGCTGATTAGCGCGGCTAATCCTTGCCTAAAAATAACTAGATCGTCAACGAGGAGGAGGCGAATCATGAATTAGTGAATAGTGAATAGTGAATAGTGAATAGTAGATGAGATTTAAATGCAGTTGTTGTCAATTATTAATTTATCAACTTGGTAGAAATATCTT
>NZ_JANNDR010000291.1:0-10846 GCF_031378165.1 Chamaesiphon sp. OTE_75_metabat_556 | reverse complement strand
GATCGCTCGGTCTACATCCTGAAAGCCCATGCCTAATCTGTGCCTAATAAAACTCTTCTAATTTTACAACTTTTGCACAATCTATAAAATCAGGAAAGTGGCTAAAGATTACTGGTGCTGGGTTTTAGCGATCTTTGAATCTGGCAATAGATTTGGATAGAGCTGGAATTGATGGACTCATAATCCGCGAGCGGAAGCTCTAGACAGGTTCGATTCCTGTACCTTGGATTAAAATTGAATATCGGCTAGACATAACACTTCATTAATTAGTGTAGGTGTCAATTCCACAATGTTGTCAATGACCCGATCGGCACCTGCTTGCATCAAGCTCTGGCTGTAGGATGGCACTTGTGATGGTTTGGCTAAAATGTGAGGTGGTAATACACCAATTGCGATCGACCGTCGATCTGGTTGTTGGGTTCTTGCATTTACAACTGTGTGCATATCTGCGACGGTGTCACCAACATAGAAGATTGTTGGTACTAAGTCGCTCTGTCTGTGTTGCAGTTCTAACTGAGTTACTACCATAAATAGCCCCTGGGGATCTGGTTTACCTGGAGCATCTTCCATTGCGATCAAAACTGGCTCTTTTAGACCCAATCTGCGCTCCAAAATATAACCAGCAGATCCTTTAGTTGCACCGCTAAAGAAGCCCCAGCTAATCTGGGCAGCAGTGAGGGAGTTAAAGTATTCTAGATTTGCCAAGAGTGGTTCATTGCAGATATACCCATTCCAATTGACTGGATCTGTCCCGCGATATTTGCTCTGAAAATAGCTAACAATCCGTTCGTAATCTAGGTTCAATTCAGCGCGATTTTGGCCTTGACTCTCAAAATAGCGATAAATAAATTCCTGAGAGCCTTCCCAATCATTATTCCAGCTGCCTTCACCTTTGAGATTGTCAATATCGATTGCCGTTGGCCGATATACACCATTGGTAAACTGCTCGACTGTATCTGCTAATGCGCGACGATAGGATTGTCCCACGTCCCGAATGACTCCATCGATATCAAAGACGACGATCACACTCATTTTCGGCCGAACCTGTATAGTAATTAAAAATTTACCATATTCGCACGAGCTGTCGTTTGCCGAACTTTGAATGCTGCAAATCGCCCGCATCAGCATCCTCGCACTCCAGCGGATGCTGATGCGGGCGATAGACGATCGCTTAAAGATTGGTAGGTCTCGATCGACATTAGAGATGGTACAATAATGGATTGTGTGCCAACCTAGTAAGCAAATATGACCGAAACCATTACCGAAACGTTACCAGTAACAACATCCAAATTTATTTTAAAGGTGTTGTGGTTGGATGAGAACGTTGCCTTAGCAGTAGATCAAGTAGTTGGCAAAGGATTGAGTCCCCTCACTGCTTATTTCTTCTGGCCGCGCAATGATGCGTGGGAACAGCTCAAAGCTGAGTTAGAAGCCAAGCACTGGATCGCCGAAGTCGATCGCGTGGGTATCCTCAACCAAGCTACTGAAGTAATCAACTATTGGCAAGAAGAAGGCAAAGGTCGTCCCTTGCCTGAAGCTCAAGCTAAATTCCCCGAAATTATTTTCACTGGTAGTAACTAGCTCCATCAGTTGGGTATTGGGCGGTGTCCTGAGTTTGTCACAGGAGATCGAGTATTTTAGCGCATTTACCCCATTACCCGACTAGCTGGCTCTTGAGATCGAGACAACTAGCATTTTGACATTTTCTAAAATCTAGCAACCTTTCCAAAATTAAGATCGTTGGCCTTGTATCAATTACTCGTGGCGATCTTTGTGAGTAAGTTTGGATGGTTGTATGAGCATAAAAAAATTGAGCTTGAGGACGGTAATCCCAGCACTCCTAATTTTAATAGCGATCTTGCCATTAAGTAGCTGTGGCAATAACCTCTCTTCTCAATCTAGCTCTAGTTCCGACCCTGTCAAGACCGCAACTTCAAAGAATTTAGATCGATTTTTATTTCGGAAAAATGGCAAGCTGGGGTTCGTCGATCGAACTGGTAAAATCGTGATTCCGGCAAAATTCGATCGCATCGACGAAGGTTTTAGTAAAGGATTAGCATCTGTAAGCATTAATAATAAATGGGGGTATATCGACCCAATGGGGAAAATCGTTATTCCCCTAAAATTTGAGCAAGCTATTAATTTTCACGAAGGCTTAGGAGCCGTACAAATTGGTGGGAAGTGGGGATTTGTGGATCCCATTGGTAAAATCGTTATTCCCGCTCAGCTTGAGACTTATGGTAGATTCGATCATGGGTTGGCGTATATCTATACTGGTAATCAAGAGCGATCGTTTACGATCGATAAGACTGGTAAAGTAGTCGCTACACCATCTCCCGATCCAGCGAAGGAAGCCACGACAGGTGGAAGCGATCAATTGATCCCATTCGATGAAAATAATAAAGTTGGCTATAAAGATCGGGCTGGTAAGATTGTCGTACCCGCACAATTTGATACTCTTGGCTTCGATCAAGGTGGTTTCAATGATGGCTTTGCGCCCGTTTGCCTGAATAGAAAATGTGGCTACATCGACAAGACTGGCAAAATAGTCGTACCGCTCCAGTTCGATCTCGTTGCTAACAGATTCAATGATGGATTGGCTTGGGTCAACATTGGTAAAAAACTTGGCTATATCAACAAAACTGGTAAATTAGTTATCCCCGCTCGATATGGCAAAGCAGACATCGGGAAAGGAGTCTGCAATGATTCAAGACCATGCCTGAATGGGACTAAATTTAGTGATGCTTATCCTGATTTTGATCGAGGTTTAGCTATTGTTGCGATCCCTGAATGTAAACAGGCCGGCAAGAAAAATTGCAATCGATCCGGTTATATCGATACCACTGGCAAGTTAGTATTTGAGTTTTAGGTAAGCGGTAGTTGGAGATCTTTAGATAAGTAGATTTAGAGCAGCAGATGAAGTTAAGTTTCTGTCGATTGGCGATCGTGAATTTCCTAGCAGTCTGTTTATTAAATATTATTGGAACGCAAGTAACCAATTTATTCAGCGAAATCGATGCTAATTCTACATCTCCACGTCGATCTGAAGCGATCGGTACCGATCGCTTCTTATTTATGCGGAATGATAAATTTGGTTATATCGATCGGACTGGCAAGATCGTGATTCTGGCTCGGTATACATCGGCTGAGGATTTTAGTGAGGGTTTGGCATTAGTAAGTCCAATTGACAAAAAATCTAATGGTTCTGGGTATATCGATCGGATGGGCAAAAAAGTAGTTAAAACAGAAACTAGTTCGGCACTAACTGACGTAGAGCCGCGTAGCCTGCCCAAATTTAGTAATGGACTATCGCCACGACTAGTCAGAGATCTACTCGGCTATGAGGATAAAGCTGGAGAACTAGTCATTCCTGCTCGCTATGCTATTCCAGATCGAGGTATGGGCGAATACGTCTCAGAATTATCAATTGTCTTCCGTGGCAATAACGATCGTTATGCTGCGACTTCAATTAATTTTCATGGCGGGTTAGCGGCGGTAATCTTGCCAGAGAGATGTGGAATTTTGTGGACTCGGAATTGTTATGGCTATATCGATACTACTGGCAAATTAGTATTTAAGTTTTAGGGAAGCGGCAGATGAAGTTAAAGTTCGATCGATTGATTATTTTGAGTTTTTTGGCAATATTATCATTATCTAGCTGTAGCAGACCTGCTGCCGTAATGCAGCAAGCATCTACACCTAATCTGCCGACCACAAGTCTATCACCCTCACCGAATTCAGAGCGATTTTTATTTTGGCGGAAAGGTAAGCTTGGGTATATAGATCGAACTGGGAAAATAGTTATTCCGGCAAAATTTGATCGAGCTTATGATTTTAGTGAAGGTTTGGCAGGTGTCGGTATCGGTGAGCGATATGGGTATATCGACACTACTGGTAAATTTGCGATTTCACCTCATGTGGGCTTTCCCTCTGAATTCAAGAATGGATTTGCTAACGTCATCATTGGAAATAAAACACATAAAATCGATCGAACGGGTAAATTAGTAACTACCTCACTTCCTGCTCCAGCAAGCGAAACCAATCAGGGTGAAAGCGATAAATCAATCGCTTTCGCGCAAAACAATAAATATGGCTACAAAGATCGTAATAATAAGATTGTCGTACCTGCCCAATTCGATCGGGTTGCCCCTCGTTTTGTTGAAGGTATGGCTTGGGTTCAGATAAACGATCTGGTTGGCTACATCAACGATCTCGGACAAACTATCGTTTCCCCACAATTTGATAATTTTAGTGATTTTGATCGCGGATGGGCGCGTGTCTGCAAGGCCAGTAAGTGTGGGTATATCGATAAAATCGGGAAAATAGTCATTCCATTGAAGTTTGATGAGGCTGCTGCTAAATTTAGTAATGGATTAGCATGGGTAAGCATCGGTAAGAACCTGGGCTACATCGATCGAACTGGTAAATTAGTTGTCCCCGCTCGATATGATACTCCTAATCATCAGGAGAGAAAGCGGAAAGTTGAGGAAGGGCACATTTCAAAATGCAATGCGGATCGTTGTTTTGATGTTTCTCCTAATTTCGATCGCGGTTTAGCGATGGTTGTCATCCCTAGTAACTGTAAATCTACCAGTCAAGCTTGCGATCGCCTTGGTTATATCGATACCACTGGCAAATTAGTATTTGAATTTTAGGTAAGTGCAATTTTACTGTCGATCTGTCGTTCTAGATCCTCTAAAGTTGTCGAGTTATCTAAATTAACATCTGCCAAGGCAATTTTTGCTGACAGCGGCATTTGGCTAGCAATGCGTTGTCTTGCGGCTGACTCATCTAGGCGATCTCGCAGCATCACTCGATCGATCTGAGTAGCAAGATCGCAACTAACGACCCAAATCTCCGTAACTAGAGTAGTCAGCTTTGCTTCAAATAGTAGCGGAATTGCGAGTACGGCAGTAGCATCTGACGGGATGCGACTAATCTCTCGATCGAAACAACCCCGCACATAGGGATGGATTTGAGCTTCTAGCCACTGACGTTCTTCGAGCTTGTTGAAGATAATCTCGCCTAACTGGGGTCGATCGAGTGTCCCATCTGGTTGTAAAATATCATCACCGTAACGTTGACTAATTGCAGCCAAAATCGGCGAACCAACGGCCACAGCCTCTCTAGCATAGATATCTGCATCCCAAATCGGGAGGTGATATCGGGTCTGTAAATAGTTAGTTACGGTACTTTTACCCGTACCAATGCCGCCAGTAATGCCAATTAGACGCATGTTTGATTAATTGATAGTTGCTAGTTGATGGCAAATTGTAATTTATTTTAGATCGAGCAATGGTGTGTTCAAGATTTTAGATAAAGATTGCCACCTCGATGATTTAGCTGCATTTACAAATACGGTTACTAGAATATATACAACTTGGAGGTAATTTTGACGATCGCAAATTTAGTGGATAATGCCGATCGCGATGTTTGGGAAATGATTCGATCTTTCAACAGCCAACGCGATCCACAGCTCGTATCTCAAAAATACAGGAAGATGCGGAAGAATGCGTTTGCATTTTTTCGAGGAACATGCCATCTATTTTATCAAGATTTACCGATCGAGTCGAGTTTTAGTTTCGCTCCGCCCGTATGGATTTGTGGCGATTTACATTTAGAAAATTTTGGAACTTACAAGAGCGATGACCGCCAAATCTATTTTGGGATCGATGATTTTGATGAAGGGAACCTCGCGTCTTGTACTTGGGATATAGCTCGATTGTTGACTAGTATCTTATTAGCAGTCGATAGTTTAGAATTCGATCGATCTGATGGCGATCAATTGATGAGAGTTTGTCTAAATAGTTATGTAAATATGTTGAGTGCTGGTAAAACTGGGGCAATTTGTGAAGATAATGCACGGGGAATAGTTGCTGATTTGCTCGAAACTTTGAGCCATCGTAAGCGACGAGATTTGTTAGAAGAACGTACCATTCTCAGTAAAGATCGGCGTCAACTCAAATTTGACGATCTCAAAATTCTGGAAATCAGCAAGCAGCAGAAAAACAGAGTTGCTCAAGCGATCGAGAATTGGGCGCGAGATCGCGAAGATCGGAATTTTTTTGAAGTATTAGATGTGGGGTTTCGGGTAGCTGGGACGGGCGGATTAGGACTCGATCGCTATCTGATTTTGGTTGAGGGTAAAGGTTCGCCAGAACGCAACTATTTACTAGATCTCAAACAACAACTACCTTCGGCCTTAGCTCCACATCTGATCCAGCCGCAGCCGCAATGGACAAATCAGGCAACTAGGGTGATGCAGGTGCAAAAATTAGTGCAACCCGCACCACCTGCTTTACTGGCAGCAATTGATTTTAATGGGGGTAGCTATTTATTAAGAGAACTGCAACCAACCCAGGATAAGATCGAGCTGAAAATCGATCAAATTAGTCTAAATCAACTAGAAAAATTAATCGAGACGATCAGTCAGATCGCGGCATTCGCACATTTACATAGCAGTGGTAAGATGGGTGCGGTAATCGATCGAGATCTGATCCAGTTTGGGCAGAATTTAGATTGGCATCAAGAACTACTAAATTATGCCACTAATTATGCGCGACAAGTGCGGGTAGATTATCAAGATTTTTGTAAGGCGACAAGCGATTTTCAGGGTTTTCCATACCTCAATCCAATATTTTAATTATCGATCGATTCGATCGTTTTTATTTACAGTTAAGCATGAAATATTTGAGATTATTAATCGGGATGAGCGCGATCGCTTTATCCGCTTGTACGCGTACTAATCCCACAGCGTCGGTACCTGCGGCTTCACCTTCACCAGTTATTACTTCAACACCTGCAAATTCTTTGCCGCCAGTTAGTCCGCTTCCAGGAATTTCACCAGCACCAGCAAGTAGTCCCGCTCCAGCAACACCTTCAACATCTGCGGCAATTCCAACGGTTGTTCCATTACCACCGACTGGCATTAAGCCATTGGTACCAGCGCAAACGGGTGATTATCAAGTCATTGATGAGTTAAAGCAGCCCCAATTTATGGCTCAAAGTCGGAATATTTTGAAGGCGGCAAGTTTACCTAATAGTAAAGTTAAGTTCAATGCTGCAGATTTATTAGTGGTTTTAAAAAGTACGCGTAAATATTTTAGAAATAGCTTAGATAGCGACCCAGATCTTCAGCGCGAGGGGATTTTGGGTACGCAAGGAGTGAAAGTTGTCGATATTGTCAAAACACTGGATTTTATGGTGTTGACTTTGCAACAGGATCTCAAAGCTAAACGATCGATCCGTCTCCACGATCCGAAGTTTTTAAATGCCAATTTTAAAACAATTCAATGGACGGCGTTCAATCCGACAGTAACAGATGAGAAACGGGTACGGATGACTAAATATGCCGTATTTACCCATCGGGGTTCGCGGACACCGACCAAAGAGTTTAATGCTGGACTGTACGCACTCAAACCAGATATGGACATCGATGCGATTCGGCTCAAATATACCAAGCAAGATGTCTTGAAAAATATCTACGAACCCAAAGGTCAAGAATTTGGCGCGGTAGAACCATTAGCTTATCTCGATCGCGAAGGCTTGGAATCTGCCTTGATGGAAGGGACGATTTTAATCAAATTCACCGATGGCAAATCGGCATTCTTTAATGTCGATCGCAATAATAATATTCCTTACATTAAAGGTTTAGAGCCAACCGAGCAAAAGCGGTATTGGTACTTTAAACCTGTCAATAATATCAAAGGCTTCGGTCAAACGATCGAGACTAAAATTTCGCTCAAACCAGGGGTGACTTTTGCTGGTGATGTATTGAATATTGGCTTGGGTCGGATCGTTGTTACAGAGAACTCGATCGATGGTAAACCACAGTTACGGATGGGGATTATTGCCGATACTGGTGGGGCATTTTTGCCCAATTTACATCAGTTGGATTTTTTGGCAGGGGTATTTGATACCAAGGCAGATTTTGCTAGTCATACACGCAAATTACCGGAATATACCAAGGCATATATTCTCGTTAAGCGGTGAGTTGGGAGTTGGGAGGAGCGTTTTGTGTTTAGTATATCGATCGAGCAACGATGAGCCGATCGAGTATCATAATCGATGTAACTGGGAACCACCGCAGAGAGCAGGAGCTATGGATCGTCAATCGATCGATCTGGATTGGGAACGGCAGCGGGCTTGGGTCGAAATCGATCGTGCGGCATTGCGGCATAATGTCCGCCAAATCCAAGCTTTATTGGCACCCGCGACCAAAATTATGGCCGTCGTCAAAGCCGATGCGTACGGACATGGTGCGATCGAGGTCGCACGCACGCTTGTCGCAGCCGGTGTCGAATGGTTGGCAGTAGCGACAGTGCCTGAAGGTATCGAACTGAGATCGGCAGGGATCGTCGCACCAATTTTGGTGTTCGGGGCGATCGATACTGAGATCCAAATCCGCGCGATCGTCCAATGGGATCTGCAACCGACGATTTACACGATCGCCCAAGCCACAATTATTTCCAAAACGATCGCCCAATTAGTCCCCAGCACACCCTTGAAAGTCCATCTCAAGCTAGATACGGGGATGTCGAGATTGGGGGCAAATTGGCAAGAGGCGGTCGCTGTTTACCGAGAGGTAGATTCTCTACCGTTGATGGCGATCGACAGCTTATACTCCCATCTCGCCACTGCTGACGACCTCGATCCGACGGTAATGGAACTGCAAATCGATCGATTCGAGCGAGCGAGCGCAGCAATTAAGGCAGCGGGATATACCTTACCCATATTGCATTTGGCTAATTCCGCAGGGATTCTGGTCGGCAAGCGGTTGCATTACCAGTTAGTACGTCCGGGGCTGATTTTATATGGATTGTATCCCGCACCGCAGTTTGAGTCGGCGATCGATCTGCGGCCAGTACTGAGTGTCAAAGCCAGAATTACCCAAGTCAGAGACATTACGGCGGGCACGGGTGTCAGCTATGGTTATCGGTTTATTGCCGATCGAGATTGCCAGATCGCCGTCGCCGAAATTGGCTATGCTGACGGAGTGCCACGCCGCTTGACCGATCGAATGCAGGCGATCGTCAGGGGTCAGCTCGTCCCCCAAATTGGTACGATTACGATGGATCGAATGATGCTCGATGTCACCCAGATTCCCGATCTTCAGGTGGGCGAAGTCGTGACGATTTTAGGTGCCGATGGCACCAGCCAGATCGGTGCCGACGACTGGGCAAAAGAGCTAGGGACGATTTCCTGGGAAATCTTATGTGGCTTCAAACCACGATTGCCACGGATTAGCACAAATTAACACTAGGTGGTATCAGTTTAGAATACCAACTCCCTGTCTTGTCTCGCTGTCTTGACCCAAACGCACGCTGAGGGAGCCTCAGCGCGATTTGGGTCGCTGCTTGGTGCGCTAATCCGCCTTTGTTCTCCGACGAACGCGCAGCCGCAAACCGTCGGGGAACAAAGGCGTGCGCGAGCCGCAACTCCCCGCTCCCAAAACTTATATTTTCAAGTCACAATATTGCGAGAGTGAAGTGTTAAGCTTATGAATGAACCCCACACTATATCTACTTTCTATCCCGACCTGTAGTGTCAACAATTGCAAAAACATGCGATCGTCAGTGAAGAAAATAGTGTATGTGTATTTAGGTAAAAGACATTCCATAATGTTAGTAAATATCAAAGGCAAGGAGGCGATCGCGAGTGGACGAGTCCTATCACACTTATCTCAATCGCGTGGCAAAGATGACGCTACCCGCCACCTACGAATCTCAGGTCAAAAATCTGCAAGAGTCACCTAAATTTAAGCTTGCAGCGGATGGTAAGCGTCAACCAGTAGCTTTTCCAGGTTATTCAGCGATCACGCCACCAGGAGCCGAAGATCCTGGCAACAATGAAGTCTTCAAGGCTTTGGCGGCATGTCAGCAAAAGCTCGTCGAGAAATTGGAACCGGATTTATTGGTGTTAGTAGATCCAGCTAGTTTTCACTTTACCCTCGCCGACTTGATTTGGGATAGTGCTTATCGGACGGCAATTGCTGCCAACCCAGATTTTGAGAGCAAATTAGTCGAGCGCATTGCGGATAGTTTCCAGATCTATCAAAACTCGGTCGTCGATCCCGCACCCATTCGGTGGCAAATTATGGGGTTGACAGTCAGACCCCGAGCGATCGAAGTGAGCTTGGTGCCCAAGGATGAGTATAGTTACGATCGGATTATTGCGTTCCGACGAGCGATTTATCAAAATTCCAATTTGATTTCGCTCGGAATCGAGCAGCAATATTACTTTACCGCTCACACGACATTAGCCTATTTTGCCAACGTTCATCAGGAGATCGATCGCGCACGACTGAGTGATACTTTGCAAGCATACAATATGCACTGGTTGGACAATCCGCAGGAGATCGTGTTGGCACACGGTCAATTGCGGAAGTTTGCCGATATGTACACTTACGCCAGAGAGCCACACTTTCCGATCGTCAATTTGTAGGTAGTTATTGACTCGAAATAACTAAAAAACGATAGCTATTTCGGCTATCGTTTTTTGATGGGAGCTTTTAAACCGCTGCTTGTTGGCAATAAATGGCTACAGATGCCAGACTAGTGCGGTTTCGATAGAATATATAGGTGCCCAACCACAGCTAATTAATAATGTCTCTATCGTCGTATCAGATCCGCTGGTTCAATCACTTAGCAGACATTCCCCAAGTAGATTGGGATGCGCTAGCTGTAACCTTAAAGACACCATTCTTGGAATGGGAATGGTTGCATAATTTGGAGACTTCTGGCAGTGTCACTGCCGAAACGGGGTGGTTGCCAAATCATTTGACAGTCTGGAAAGGGCAATCTTTAGTTGGGGCTGCGCCGTTATATGTTAAGGGACACAGTTATGG
>NZ_JANNDR010000268.1:0-4366 GCF_031378165.1 Chamaesiphon sp. OTE_75_metabat_556 | reverse complement strand
ATCGTTTGGGTGAGAGTCAGATTAATGATGTTTTCAGCTCGATCAAAATTACCATTTAGATATTCAACTTCTGCGAGTTCTTTATACAGCGCGAACAACAACCGATCGTCTTCGCTATGCTCCCGCGCGTCCAATAAATCCCGACCGATCTGCAAATACTCCAGTGCTGAAGGATAAGCGGTTGAGTCTTTGGCTTTCTTGCCTGCAACCAAATTCAATTTGACTAATGCCAATTTTTCGCTGTCATCCTCGATTAAATCGCGACCGTGGTTGAGATGGGCGACTAGATCGAAGATTTTTTCACATGTGTGGGCTGGTGGCGTACTCTCAAGTAATAGCCTGCCGATTTGGAGATGAACTGCTTGTTTGTGATGATCGTCAATTAAGGTGTAAGCTGCTTGTTGAACGCGATCGTGTCGAAATTTGAAATTGAGAATTAGCAGTGGCGACTCGATCTCGTCAGTACCGACTGATTCTAACTCAGAAGTTGCTAAAATCACGCCTCGATCGATCGCTGGCAGTAGGATAGCAAAGGTTTCGATAAGAGATTTTTGATTGATAATTGAGAGCGTGTCTAAATCGAACTTATTACCGACACAAGCTGCTAACCAGACCAAATCGTGTGTTGCGGCTGGTAATTTTTTTAAGGTACCGATCGTTAACTCGATGACATTATCGGTAATATTTCGGCGTTCGATCGTCTCGATCTCCCACTGCCAACAACCTTGCTGCCAATTAAAGGTTAATAAGTGATCTCGATACAAAGCCTTTAAAAATTCATTGACAAAAAAGGGATTGCCCAAAGTTTTAGCGATGACTAATGCTGCTAACGATCGCACAATCCTCAGATCTCGATCGACAGTATCGGCAATTAACTGGGTGATTTCTGCTAAATTCAAGGGATTTAAGCTAATTTTGGTAATCCGAGCACCTTTACGCATCAGCGACTCAATGGCGATCGTCAAAGGATGAATCGGACTGACTTCATTATCGCGATAAGCTCCAATCAGTAACAGATGTTGCAACTGCTCGTCACTCATCATCAATTCGATCGCTTTAAGACTGGCTAAATCTGCCCACTGGAGATCGTCGAGAAAGATAACCAATGGATGCGAATCGTGACAAAAGACCCGCACGAAGTTTTGACATACTAAATTAAAACGATGCTGACGATCTGTGGATTCGAGCTGTTGTCCGGCTGGAGCAGCACCGATAATTAGTGCTAAATCTGGAATCAGATCGACAATCATTTGACCGTTAGTACCCACCGCTGCCAGGATTTTCGATCGCCACTGAGCGAGTTGAGGGGGACTTTCACTTAAGAGTTGCTGGACTAAAGATTTAAAGGCTTGGACGAGCGCAGAATAGGGAATATTGCGCTGTAGCTGGTCGAATTTCCCCGCGATAAAGTAGCCCTGTCTTTGCGTAATTGGTTTGTAGATTTCCCGCACCAATGCTGATTTACCAACGCCAGAGTAACCGGTGACTAGTACCATTTCAACTCGATCTCGATCGCGCTTGTCGATGATCTGTTCGCGATCTTCTACCGGAAATGCGACGCGATCGAACGCTGCTAATAAGGTTTCCAGTTCTTGCTGTCTACCATAAAGTTTCTGGGGAATTTGGAAATTCCCCGAAATATCTCGCTCGGCGAGAGTGAAGTCAGCAATCTGACCGGTAAGCTGCAATTGCCTTTGACAGGCTGCTAAATCTACTTTTAATCCCCAGGCACTTTGATATCGCTCTTCAGCCGTTTTTGCTAATAGCTTCATCACCAAATCAGACACAGGTGATGGAATTTGGGGATCTAACTGGTGGGGCGATACTGGTTGTCTGGCGAGATGACAATGCACTAGCTCTAGTGGATCGGTAGTTACAAATGGGAGCTGGTGGGTGAGGAGTTGATAAAAGGTCGCACCCAGAGAATATAAGTCCGTGCGGTAGTCTAGGACCCGATTCATTCTGCCAGTTTGTTCTGGCGACATATAGGCGAGGGTGCCTTCGAGGACTTGAGAATTGCTAATCGGGTTCTGTGCGCGCGTAAATATCGTGGAAATCCCAAAGTCAATAATTTTGACCTGTCCAGTCGCTGGGTTATAAATAATATTCGCCGGATTGAGATCTTTGTGAATCACATTGGCCGCATGAATCTGGCTTAAAGTCTCAGCTAGTTGAATTGCAACGTCTAAAAACTCCAACATGCCAAATTTCTTGGACTTGAGCCAGATTTCTAGGGATTCACCACCAAAATCCTCCAAAGACATCACTAATGTATTTTGATATTTTTGCAAGTCATATGCTTTAATCGCGCCATCAATTTGCAAAGAGCGCAGGATCTCATATTCTTGCTTGTAGCGGGTTAATTCTGCTGGGGTCGGATAGCCCGGTTTGAGCAACTTGAGGATCGTTGGTTGTCGATCGATCTCGCGGATCGATCGATAGACAACCGAGTTGGCACTTTGATAAATCTGCGCCAAAATTTGATGTTTGGGAAATGTTAACATCGCTAGCTATTGCGCTGATGAGGGAATCTATTGGTCTAACAAGTCACTTGGCATTTCCGGTAAAACTATTAATGATATTCACCAGCAATGGCATTATTCAGGGTTTGACTATAGCTTAATAGTAATTGGTTATCATTAGCCATTAATTTAGCATCTTCAATACACTGTAACATGACGCTCCGAGAGATTTTAACATTGTGGGCTGGTGTAAATAACAACTTATGCTGTTGTGAAGCAACTAGTAAAGTCTGATAGGCAGTTAATAGGGCACGAATGCTGAACTGACGCAAACCGATAGCACGGCAAGGCGTATTCACGATGTAATGAACTGCTCCCACCAGATCTGCCATGACATCACTCATAATTTTGTACTGCCAGATCTGAGGTGCTCCTGCTAGTGCTAATGGCGATCCGATCGCTTCTTGTATCCACTCATCTGGGATAAAACAAACACCCCGATTCAAATCCTTCCCAAAATCTTTAATGATATTAGTCTTTTGCAAAGCGCGGCCACAGTGCTCACTATAAGCAACTAAAACTTCAGCAGTCTGCGCTTCAAATTGATAATGTTCGATTGCCAATTCTGTCCCAAGATGTCCGACTGTCCCAGCTACAAAATAACAATACCGATCGTAGTCAAGCTTTGTATTTAAAAGCTTGACATTGTTTCTTGAGATAGTCATCAAATTTTCAGGATTGAGCATCTGTTCCATGCCTTGAGACAGTTGCAGAACCCAATGACAGACAATAGATGTTGCTTCATCTGGCAAGTGACCATAAATTTGCCACAGCATCAATCCCTGTTCTACGCTCACTAAACTAATCTCATCTGGACTCAGTCCTGACCAGTTCTCATTTTCCCAAGCCGTCAAAATCTTGGCAGCAAAACTCGGTTGCTCTAGCAATTGATAGAATTCTCCGAACCGCGCTTGTTTCCAGTCTAAAGACTGCCAGCAATCTTCGATATTATCAGCGACACGACAAAGTAGATAAGAAGTTGCTATCATCAGATCTAGTGGCTTTTCAAGGCAAGGAATTATGAGCGCAAAGGAACGAGAAACTTTGTGTAAGAATTCCTCTAAATAATCTTCTTGTTGATAGGTAAGATCGAATTTCATGTGATTGCTGATAAATGATTGTTTCTGGCAAATTACTCAAGTAAAACTTATCCAGTATTGTTAAAGATCGAAAACATTGAGGAAACCTTGCCCGAATCGTACTCGATCTTCTTCCCGTAAATATGCCAATTCTTCAAAATCAGCTAACTCCCATAGATCGCAGTCCAAATCATTAGATCCCGACGCCTTAATAATCCCATTGACGGCTCGGCGTGCAGCCTCATTGGCTCCCTCCATACACGCTAAGTCAGTTGTTGTCTGCACATAATCTGCGGCCAAGAATAAATTAGCAATCGCCGTTACTGCGGACGGTCGATAATGATAAGTTCCCGCAACATTAATCATCAAAGGTTCGGCATCGATTTTACCCTCTGGTGTATCATGTATTGAAGATGCCAGATACCAAGTTACAATGTTGTCATCATTCAGTTGTTCGGCAATATCTGCGTCCAGTTCAATCCGAATTTGGGCTAAGACTTCATTTTTTATTTCCTCATAGCTAGATTCTTTTGCCGTTTTGCCATATATAATTCCTGTCTTATTCCAATCAGAAATACACAGAGAAAGTATGCCTTCAACCTTGTTTTTATTCAAAAGTGTCACTATTTCTTCACCCCAAAATTGTCTTTGAGAAATAGATGTCAATGCCCAAGGAGAGTCGTAATATATAGTATGACCCCGAACCATCGAAACATCTTGACGTAGATAAAACTGAATCCCATTCATCCACTCTAGTTGCAGTAG
>NZ_JANNDR010000198.1:0-1970 GCF_031378165.1 Chamaesiphon sp. OTE_75_metabat_556 | reverse complement strand
ATTAAATAGTGAAGATGCGGCGAGTGCGGCGGTTGCGCTCGCCGAGCGGCAATTTTTGGCAGCAGTCAAACACCCGAATATCGTGGGGATTTACAACTTTGTCACTCACGATGCGGAAGGGTATATCGTAATGGAATACGTCGGTGGTAAAACGCTCAAGGAAATCCGCAAAGAGCGGGGAATTCTGCCTGTATCGGAAGCCATTGCATACATTCATCGGGTGCTGGGTGCATTTGCCTATCTCCATCAGCTCGGCTTAGTCTACTGCGATTTCAAGCCCGATAACGTCATGCTCGAAGGCGATGATATCAAGCTGATCGATCTAGGTGGTGCGCGCAAAATTGACGATCCCGATGGGGATATTTATGGGACGATCGGTTATGCGGCACCCGAAGCTGAGGAAGGACCGACTATTGTCTCGGACTTATTTACGATCGGGCGAACTTTAGCCGTATTAGTCACCAATATTTCGGGATTTAGCACCGAGCATCAGTACACGATCCCCAGTGCCCAGTCAGATCCGGTATTCTCTAAACAAGAATCGCTCTATCGCTTCCTGCTCAAAGCCACCGCCGCAGCCGCCGACGATCGCTTCCAGACAGCCGAAGAGATGGCAGAGCAGCTTTTGGGCGTATTGCGAGAAGTTGTGGCGGTGGCAACGAATACACCGCGTCCAGCTAATAGTACTTTATTTGATGGCGATCGATTGGCCATCACTGCTGGGGGCGATTTGAGCCAGATCCAGCCTAGTTACTTGCATTTGCCCAATCTGCTCATCGATACCAAAGATCTGGGCTTCAATGTCGTCCTCAATGCCAGTATGACAGCAGATCTCGATCGCCGGATCGAGCAATTACAACAAGTTGTCAAACAATTGCCCACCTCGATCGAAGCCAAGCTGCGACTGGCAAATAGTTTCATTGATCGATGTTGCATGGCTGTGCGTTCGCCGCAAGGTTTACGCTATCCCATTCCGATCGCTACCCAGGACTACATCGAAGCAGATATGTGTCTAGAGCAAGTAGCCCAGCAAGATGCCTGGGATTGGCGAGTAGATTGGTATCGTGGTAAATCTCTCCTCGCTCAAAATCGTCCCCAAGAAGCGCAAGCGGCATTCGATCGAGTATATTTCGATCTCCCTGGCGAACTCGCACCGAAACTGGCGTTTGCGATCGCTGCCGAGCAGGGACAAAACTACCAGCTTGCCGCGCAGATGTACGAACTTGTCGAACGTACCGATCTCAATTATCCCACTTCGGCCTTTGGTTTAGCCCGTTGTCGGTTGATGCAAGGCGATCGCAATGGTGCCGTTCTCGCGTTACAACAAGTCCCACAAACATCAAATCTGTATACCAGAGCCAAAGTCGAAATCGCGCGAATTTTGGTCGATCGACAGTTACCCGTCGCGCTCAATAGCCCCAAACATCCCCAACCGACGCTCGCCGAACTCAAGTCTGCAAATCAAACAGTTGAAGCCCTAACTTTAGAAGGGATCGAGAAATATCGACTCGATCGGCAAGTATTAGAAACAGCCCTAACTTTACTGACATCTAAAGCCATTACAGCCCAAAAAGATCTGGCAATTTTAGGACAACCGCTAGAGGAAGTTAAGCTCCGCCAAGGTTTGGAAAAAGTCTTGAGATCGATGGCTCATCTGAGTACTGGCGATGAGAAGATCTTGTTAGTAGATGAAGCAAATCGAGTCAGACCAAAAACGTTATTTTAAAAGGTCGATCGTCAATATATCTGTAGACATCGTTCTATTTTTAGCTGCAAGGCAATTTATCTGACAATCCGAAATCGTATTAGTGAAATCCCCATGATGATCGAGAAAATAGCCAATCTTAGATATCTTAAATATCTCAGTCTCACAGGCAATCCGATAATCCGATCGCGAAAATGCTCACGACGATCGGAAGATATAAAATCGAGATCCGCTAACAATGCGGTGGGATTTCTCTTAGCAGATT
>NZ_JANNDR010000194.1:0-13754 GCF_031378165.1 Chamaesiphon sp. OTE_75_metabat_556 | reverse complement strand
ATTGTAAGTGCAAACAAATAAAATCCATTTCATGGTAGCAAGTGAAAACTGTAGCTTGAGACAAATCAAGAAGAGAATTCAGGTGAAAGTCCATAGCCAGTATGAGGGTAAAATGTAGCGATCGCTACATTTTACCCGGTTTTCAGAGGAGAGCCGTGTTATCGATCCGATCTAAATTGATAATCTCGACAATTGATCGCAGATTCTGAGCAAGCAATGTGAGGATTAACAGTGCATTTTAGATAGCAACTATTTGTAAAATATTTGCATTGATGGCAAGGAACTTGATGAAGACGTTTTAGATAAACAAATCCTGTTTTCCATTGATAGGCAAGAGTCAAAAAGGCACTAAAAATCGTGACCCAGGTTAGGATAAAGCAAATTAAGACCATCAGTTAATTAAACTCCACACTTGCAAGCTGATATAATCCTGATGATGGTGACAGCTTCTGCCAAAATTGCTGGATTTGGCAACTGACTAATTCAGGATAGAAATGATGAAAAAAATGGCTGCCTGTAGTAACGCGATAAATTGTATCTGTTGATTTTAGATAACTATGCCATCCAGATAAAGTAGTTAGACTAATTACCGGATCATCTTGACTAGCACAAATCATCAAAGGCATTTTTACGCCACCTGCGGCTAAAATATCTAATCGAAATAGTGAGTGATTGGATGGCGCTTCAACTAAATCTCGCTCTAATCGCTCAGTCAAGCTATAAATGTGATTAGCACAAGTACTCGGAAATAAATTGCTCGCAATCGATCTCAGCACACACTCTCGACTAGATGGCGAAGATCTTAATTGGGTATAGTAATATGAATGCCAATCGATCGCTGGTTGGACAGCGACACTTAATAATGTGAGTGAAGCAACTCGCTCTGGATACAAGCGAGCATAGCCTAGCGCAATTACCCCGCCAATACCATGCCCAATTAGATCGATCGGACGATCTGAGCAAGATAGGTATTGAGCTAACAAATGAATGGCACCCTCGATCGAGCTACCTTCATCTAATGTTTGATAGTATTCCCAAAACTCAATTTCAACAGCTTTAGAGAGCTGATGGAGCAAACGACGATGAAAACATTTAAGACTAGGACTAGCATTAATCCAGATGAACTTGGGTCGATCGATTATCATAATTAATATCTAAAAAATGGTGGCAAATTTACCACCAGTACTCAATTACTGAACTAGAAAATAAAAATACTTATGCAAATTCTCGTTTGATTTGAGCAACCCAAATTTTAACTCGTTCTTCGGTCAAGTCTGATTGATTATCTTCATCGATCGCTAGACCAACAAATTTACCATTGCGCACTGCTTTAGATTCAGAAAAATCATAACCGTCGGTAGACCAATAACCAATCGTTTTACCACCGCGTGCGGTAATCTTTGCTTCTAGTATGCCGACTGCATCCATAAAATTGTCGGCATATCCCAATTGGTCGCCAGTCCCAAAGTAAGCAATGGTTTTGTCAGTGAAATCCATTGTGTCAAATTCTGGAAAAAATCCTTCCCAGTCACTTTGCAATTCGCCAATATCCCAAGTCGGTGAAGCAATGATTAATTTAGTATATCCATCAAAGTCACTAACATCTACATTAGCCATATCATGTAGATTGATCGAGTCACCACCAAATTCATCCCGAATAATTTCGGCGATACTTTCGGTTTTACCAGTCTGAGTACCAAAGAAAAGTCCAATTTTTGACATATGTTTAATTCCAAGATCATGAATGTATATATTCCAAGTTAATCTTCCTAAAGCCTAAAGCCTAAAACCTAATTAACCATCCGCGCGCGATAAGCGTGCCAGAGATGGCCGACTAGAGCAGTAATAGCGAGGAAAAATTGACTTGCAGCAGCGAAAGATCGATCTGACCCATAAAATTTCACGGGAAAAGCGGTAGTATTAAAACCCACAAAAGCACAGCTTACTAATGCCATAAATGCCAAACCACCAAGGCTATAAGCTAAAATCGCATCAGCCTCAATCCGTAAAATCTTCACAGCCCAGTTCGTAGGTGCAACCAAAATATGCCATGCACCACCACCAAGTAAGATTGCACCAATCCATAAGTGTCCGCCGATAATATCTTCTAAATTATTTACACTTGCCATGCCGATTGGTGTCCATACACCATGATTCAACCCGACGAGATAACTAAAAATCGTCACCGGATTTAAAGTTGGTTCGCTAATCAGCCGTACTTGATGAAGTGTCGCATCATAAATTCCTCCCCACCACATCGCTTTACCCGCCAGAGCCAAGGCTCCTAAACCGAGAAAGATTAAATGGTGTCCGAGAATAAAACCCAATTTTTTGGGATCGTTCCATTCATAATGAAACTTAGCCACCCGCCCCGCTCCATCTTGGAGATTGGCTGGCGCGCGGAATACATGATACAAACCACCGGCGCCTAGTACCGCTGAGGCTGCTAAATGCAGTATCCCGATCACAAAATAAGGATATGTATCGACAATCTTGCCTTCAGCACCTATACCCCAGCCTAAAGTAGCTAGATGGGGGAGCAGGATAAATCCTTGCTCTGCGAAGGGCAAATCGGGCTGGAAGCGCAGGGCTTCGGAAATTGCCGTACTTCCCGCCCAAAACATGATCAGTCCGGCATGGGCGATATGTGCGCCGAGGAGTTGTCCTGAGAGGTTGACTAATTTGGAATTACCGATGAGCCAAGCTAGTTTTGGACTATCTTCGGCGATCGATCTTTGTACGGATATTGTCATAAAATTAGGGGATATTGTGGTTGCGGAGATCTACCCACTCCGCCCTACGGGCACCCCTGTCTTGAAAAGGTGAGCCAAGACGGGGAAACCCCAAGACCGCACTTTTCGCTCCAAGGAGGGGATTTTCCGTAGCTCCCCTCCTCTGCAAGGCAGACGCTACGCGTTGGCGGAGCCTTGCCTTTGGCATTACGGAGGGGATTGGGGGTGGGTTCCGTGATTACTCAGCCGAAGATGTGACTGGTTCGTTGATGCCGTTGAGGGCTTTTTCTACCCGCCGGAAATCAAAGCCCATCGCCCGCAGTGCGTGCCACAAGTGACCTTGCAAGAAGAAAAACGCTAAGAAGAAATGACCGTTTGCCAACCATGCGCGGGAGGTATGTCCGATGGGCAGCTTCACACTATCTGAGAAATAAGGAGCTACACCCAACTTCACATCCAATACGGCACCGTAGAATTCTGGTGGATAAGCCAAGGTATTGACAGCACAGAAATACGCTGCCACGAACCCAGCCAAAGCAATTCCACCCAAAGAATAAGAAAGAATTGCTTCGCCCGACCAAATCAACGCTTTTTTCGCCCAAGGTAACGGCTCCTTGACGATATGCCAGACGCCACCCAGAATTAGTAAAACGCCAACATAGATATGTCCGCCGACTAAATCTTCGAGACTAGTTATCGTGGCAAAATGCGTCTGATAACCATAGATAACCACAGGATCGAGGGTAGGTGCAGTAACTAACCGCACATCATGAATCGTGGAGTCATATAAACCACCCCACCACATCGCTTTAGCTGCTAGCAATAACGCACCCGCGCCCAGAAATAGTAAGTGATGTCCGAGAATCAATCCCAACTGTTTGGGGTCGTCCCAAGTAAAATCAAATTTTCGCGCTTGACCTTTGGCAGTTGCCAAACTTTCTGGTGCTTTAAAAGTGTGGAATAGAGCACCCGCACCCAAAACTGCGGAAGAAATCAAATGCACCACCCCGACGACGAACATCGGATAGGTATCCACAATTTCGCCGCCTTTGCCTACACCCAAACCGAGGGTAGCTAGGTGCGGTAATAAGATTAAACCCTGTTCGCCCATTGGGGTAGCAGCACTATAGCGAGAGAGTTCAAATAGTGTCATTGCCCCTGCAAAAAACATTGTCAGCGCGGCTTGTCCGACATGGGCGGCAATAAATAGCCCCGACTTTTCGGCAAAGCGCGCGTTACCAGCCCACCAGCCATATTTAACATTTGGTCTGTCGTAAGTTTGCATTGTTTAATTAACCTCAATCGATCGTGTAATTACCCATCAGCCATAAACGGCGTGTGGGTTTGTTATCATCGAAATAGAATTTTTTAACTCGTGCTGAGAAATCGGAAGAAAGCGATTTCCACCAAATTTCTCAGTCTTTCCCAATTGCTGACTCAAACGGAGAGAATTTTCTTCAATAAAAAGGAAAATTTCTCAATAATGAGCTAGTCAAGTTGCTAGTATCGATCGACACATCCCAATTTGCTTACTCCGGCTGTTCGGTCGCTACCACGCGACCTGGTCGCAGATTGATGCCAGCCGCCGCAGCCCGCACTTGAATTGCGTGCCAGATATGTCCGGCTAGCAGCAATACTGCGAGGATAAAGTGGCTGGTAGCCAGCCAAGTCCGCACGGTTGCTGTTTCTATATTGACGCCGACATTCAAACCTACTGGCCCGTAGAAGTCTTCGGGATAGACGGTACTATTGACCGCGACAAAGTAAGCTGCAACAAATCCCATGTAAGCCAGCGCACCCAAGCTATAGCTCAGATAAGCTTCGCCAGACCAAAAGAGGATTTTAGTTGCCCACTGACTGGGAGTCGTGGTGATATGCCAGCAACCGCCAGCAATACAAAGCAAACCCACCCAAATATGCCCACCGACAACATCTTCGAGGTTATCTACTGCTGCCATGCCTGCCCAGCCATGTAGCCCAAAGAGGTAGCCAAAAATGCGTCCTGCGCTCAATGTTGGGTCACTCACTACCCGCACCGAACCTAAAGCTGCATCATATAAACCACCCCACCACATGGCTTTAGCAACGAGCACCCAAGCACCCATGCCTAAAAGCGTCAGATGAATACCCAAAATAGTGGTCATCTTCTGAGCATCCTGCCAGTCATACCCAAACCGCCCAACAGCAGTTGAGTCTTGAGGTAAGATTGCTTCCCCGCGAATTGAGTGATAAATACCACCCGCACCGAGGACAGCGGAACTAACCAAGTGAATTGCACCGATCGCTAAATAACTCTGAGTATCAATAACTTGCCCATTAGTCCCAACTCCAAAGCCCAATGTTGCCAAGTGTGGGAGGAGAATCAATCCCTGTTGGAACATCGGCTGGCTGGGATCGTAGTGGGAAATCTCAAAGATAGTCATCGCACCAGCCCAAAACAGAATTAGCCCTGCATGAGCGATGTGCGCTCCTAAGAGTCGCCCAGAAAGGTTTGTCAATCTGGCATTCCCCGCCCACCAAGGGGCGATCTGGTCTGGATTTATTGCTGTAGCTGTCATCACTGCACCTCCATCAATCGATCAACTTATTGATTATTTATATCAATAAGCTTTTTAAAAGTTTACCACAACTATTGAGAATTAGTATCATTAATTTTAAGTGAATTTTTGTAAATATCGCTCTGGTGCGGACTTACTGGGCATTCCACAACTTAACTGTGCCATCGAGACTCCCACTCGCCAGTCCTGAGGACTGGAGATCGAAATCTACACTCGGTACTGCACTGGTATGGTGTTCGAGCGATCGAGTCAATTTGCCCGTATCCACATCCCACAGCTTAATGCTACGATCGATTCCACTACTAGCGATCGTCTTGCCATCAGCACTAAATCGGACTGAATAGACTGCGCCAGTGTGCCCTTGGAGCGTATTTTTTACTGCTCCAGTTGACAAATTCCAGAGCTTTATCGTTTCGCCGGCACTAGCAAGCGTCTGTCCGTCAGGTGAGACAGCAATCGACATCACTGGAGCTGTATGACCGGAGATCGATCGTACTAATTCTCCCATCTGTACATTCCAAACCTTGATACTCTTGTCTTCGCTGGCACTAATGACATTTCGACCATCGGGGGTAAATGCCACGGCATAGACGAAGTTCTCGTGCCCTTGGAGGGTTTGTTTGAGATTACCAGTGGGGACATCCCAGATTCTAATAGTTTTATCGAAACTGGCAGTCGCGATAGTTTTGCTATCTGGTGAGAATGCCACACCATAGACAGTTTTTGCGTGTTCTTTCAGCGTGACTCGAAGCTCTCCTAATTTTGCCCCCCAGAGCTTGACGGTACCATCATCGCTGGCAGTGGCGAATGTTTTGCTGTTGGGGCTAAAAGCAATGCCGTAGATTGAGTCCTGATGAGCTGGAAATTCTCTGATAATCGATCGATCTTTGGTATCCCAGAATTTAATTCCGCCGGCTGCGGTACTAGCTGCAATTATCTCACCATCTGGACTATAAGCAACCGAGTAGGTTGACTTCATAAATCGCATCAGCGTGTGTTTTGGTGCATTTACTACCCGTTCTGGAGTCTGGTTAGTAAATGCTAAAATCGGCGTTGCTGCTAGAGATTCGATCGGTTGGTATTCTAATGTTAAAGATTTTAGATGAGATTTATATGGTGCGAATTTCTCTTTTTGAGCGACTCGGTTCATCGAGATCGGATAACTAATTACCATTAGCCCGAATACACCGATTAATCCCCATACATATTTATGCAGCTCTTGGGCAGAAATTCTTGGCGTTTGAATGATTGTCTTTTCTGGATCGTTGGCGGATCCTCTCCCAGGGAGAATCGAGCTTGCTAAATTGTCACTAAATTCTGGAGGTGAATTATTCACGATCGATTGTTATCTGATATTCAAGATAGATGATTACAATGGCAAATAGAGGAATAGAGGCTGCCAAGTCATTACTGTTGCTGCTACTATCAGCCCAAATGTCCACATAAATATGGTCTTAGTTTTAACTTGTTTATGCTTGAGTAAATTTTGAAGCACGAACCAACTCACTAACCAACTCACGAGCAGCATTGTTTCTTTGCCTGCATAGCTACCAATCGTCCCCCACAATTTATTACCAGTATTGCTACCAGGAATCCATTTACCAAGTCCCAAAATAAATGAATCTATTTCGATAGATGTCTCAGCAAAATGGTGTGTCACCATCATCATAAAACAACCAATTCCCACACTAATCAATGCTGCCGCCGCACTGCCAGATGTTCCTGGTGGTCGCTTAGAACCTATTGCCAGAATTGTGGGAAAATGTTGCAAACGATGCCATACTTTTTCGTAAGTAGCCATTATTTATAAATAAATTTTGAGGATTAGATTAGAATAAATAAATTATGGCAGTACTGATTTGAGATGTTATGCTTCAATCCGCCAAACGTATTATTCTCTAAAGTGATCGAGCCTAAAGTATTAGAGAGCGCGGATTTTTGCCATGCCAAATCCTGTGGCTAAATCGCTCATCGCGAAAAACATTAGCCCCAGTAATGCAATACAAGTCGCTGAGAGGACAACCCGATGTTGTTTATCTAAAATCGCATCTCCATACGTCCATAAAATCCAGGTACAAGCAACACCAATCGGGAGAATAAACAATCCACTGAATTTGTGATAATTACTGAGTACTAATGGTACGAGCGGACTATTTTCTTTGAGCCAAGCTCTACCACCACCAAATTCTAGATTGGCATTAAAGCGCATGTATGCCAAATTACCAGTTGCAATCGCGACAAAGCCAAGTGATGTTGCCCAAAATGCTAATGTCCGCACTTGCGGCAAGATTTTCACCGAGCCTCTGAGTAAGGGAAAAGCTAAATGTCCCGTATAAACAGCTAAAACCGTAGCGAGGAGAGCACCAACACTGTGAATAGTCCCGATCGAGCGTTGCCAAGGGCTAGGATGTAGGAGGTTGAAAAATGGCAAAAACAAAAATACACCTGCGGAGAGGATGCTCAATCCATAGGCACAGACCTGAGCGATATCCAGTTGTTTGGGAAATTTGCGATCGGGTGATATTTCGGTCAATGGTTCGCGTGTTTCCATGAGCACTATTAGATGAGATAGCTATCTTAAGTCAATATTATATCTTAGTTATTGAGAATTTATTCTATTTAATGTAAATATTTTAATGAAATTATCGAGCTTTACATCGATCGAATTAGCTCGAATATATGATATTTTTCGTTACTCAGCCTTAGATCTACAATCTAATTGTATCGATCTCACCTCGACTAATAATTGCTATAGATTATGAATAATGTATGAGAAACTATTGAGACTGTCGATCGGCTGGAGTATTTGCAAAGCAGATGCGGGAAGATTGGGGACATAATGAAAGCTAGTAGTAGATTTAGGCGGGGTGACAGGCGGTTGAGGGAGATCTAGATTGAGTTCTAGGACTGGATTGGTCTGGGGTGTAATCCGAACTCGATCGGTACAGGCGGATGTGCAGTTGGTAATCTTCGTCGCCAACCCACTCACATTAATCCGATATTCCCCCTGCTCCAATCCTTCCAAGTAATAGATCCCACTATCATTAGTAACCGAAGTATATTTTTCACCATTAGCGATCGAAACTGCTTCTACTCGTCCGCCGGCAATCGGTTTGCCTGCGCTATCTTTGATAATTCCGGTCATGGCATAGGCGGGAATCAGCGGTACGGGAATTTCGGTGGTCGTGCCTGCGACTACCTCAATTTGTAGCGCAGCAGCTTTGCTGCGATAACTAATCGGGTATCCCGCCGGATTGAGATCGAGCCGATAACTGCCTGGAGCGAGCTGGAGAGTTGAAACTAAGCCATTTGTCTGAGCCGAAAAGTTTCGCAGAGATTTGCGATTAATTTCTAATAACAGCGGATCGAAATAACCCTCTTCATTTGGGTCTTGACGACCATTGCCATTGCGATCGAAAAATGGGTAGATGTTGACCTGACCTAATGTGGCCAAATCCTGGATCGATCGATCTGTACCAGTAATTCCCCCTTGAGTTTGGAGCGTCGTGGTCAACTCCACTGAAAAATCTTGGCCATCGGTAGATTCAGAAGCACCACGATAACGGCCTCGGATTTGCCAACCAGGGGCGATCCGATAATCGATTCCGGCGATAATTCCACTACCAAATAGACTCTGGCCATAGCCGAGTTCGCTTTGCCATAAACACCCACCACTACTATTCCGTGCTGGGGAGCGATATTTCCAACTCAAACTGGCAAAGGTGGTAGTTGTGCCGGAACTATTTGTCTGGTAAGCAGCACCAATTTCGTGTTCGCCACTCTCCTCCTTGCCGATGGGGATGCGGTAGCTAATTTCGGCCAGACTAGAAACATCATTGGTCTGATAGCTAAGTTGCAACTTGTCAAAAGCTTGCCTAGCCCTTAAGTTGAGGCGGTTTCGATTGTCGATCGTCGCGCGAATCGAGGTCGCATTCCGCTGATATCGGGCAGTAAACTCGCCACCTACTTTCGATCCACTCTGACTGTCATAACTGGCAAGTGCGGCAAATCCTGGCGACAGTCGCCAGTTGGCATCGCTCCGCGCTGACAACTTGTCCACATTAGCCGTCAAACTAAACTGAGTCGATGGTTGATAACTCAATCGTCCCAACACCACTGGATTGGCACCTGTGACGATCGATCCAGCCAGCTCTATCGGGACTCCAGTCGGCTGAAAGAAGACTTCACCTACTCCGCGCGCCCCCGCATCATAAATCGACCCGATGCCGACCGTTAGCGATTCATTTAAACCACGACGATACAGTACGCCCCCTTGCACTGCATCAAAATTGCCAAATTGTCCTGATGTGACGCGATTGCCCCCGACCGAAGCCACCCAAGCAGAGGCACCACTGGGTAACTGTCCGAGCAGGGTCGTAAACTGCACGTCGCGAATTTCGGGACTAGCCGTCAATTGACCCCGTGAATAGAGCAATAGCCGATAATCTCGACCGAGGACATCATCGCCCACACTGCCGACGATAATGTTCTCGAACCGATAGGTACCACTACTATCGACCAATACTTCTTTAATTACTTCCGTATTGAGATTGCGGACTAGTTGCACGACCGTACCTGGTGAGGCTTGGCCGATGATACTTCTCCCGATGCGACTCGACTGCAAGCGATCGGCTACACTAAAATCGTTACCTGTAGTCGTGACAGGTGGGATAAATCCAGAGCGAGAAATAGTGGTTACACCCCAAAAAGCACCGCTCCCAGCGAATGATTGTCCCCAAAATGGTTGCTGAGAACCGATCGCCCAATCGGTGTTCTTCCCCTGGAATAAAGCGGTGGCTGAGTTGAGATTCCAGTTATTTATCCCCTCTAAGGTGGATTGGTCGATCCGCAGTTGCCAACTCCCAGTGCCAATATTCCCGACCGCTCTAAATTCGCCCGATGTCCGCGTGGTATCGTTACTGCCCCCCGATACATTCGATCGTTGTTGAATTGCGCCGATCCCGATTTTACCTGTAGAGATAATCGGCAAACCATCTAACTCGATCGGGGTATCATTACTGACACTAGTGGCTGCGGCAGATCGATCCGAGATAGTAATGGCGATCGCGTATTGATACAGATCGAATTTAGCTTTGATGCCCCCGATCGATTGGAGATTAGCAATTGAAATTGATCGACCCAAAACTGGATCGTCTTGCAATTTACGCGTGTCAAAATTTACCCGAAAGCTGGACGAACTTAACTCAACGCTCTCGCCATTGCCAATCTCCTTAATTTTAATGCCTAGTGCCTTCATAGCTTCATCAAATGGGATTAACCATCGCTCGAAATCGATCGCTTTTTCACCATCTTCATAGCCCCGAATATTAATCCCTTCAATGACACTTTTTTCGTTCAGGATTAAACCCACGGATAACGGTGGGGCACCAATTTTAATCGGTGCTGGCACTACAGGCGGCGATGACTGTTGAGTCAGTTCTGTGGATGAATTGGGATTACGGAGCGGATCGACTCGATCGCTTTGCGAGGATGATACTGGTGCAGGATTACTTTCCGCACTAGCAATCATAATCTGCCACAGCCAGCAGTTAATAGTTGTTAGCCCGATTAGTAATAATTTATGCTGAAATTGAATCGAATTCACGTTCGCTTCTGGAACATCTCAATAGTTTTAATTGGTGTAAATATCTAAATGCCTAGTCAACGAGTCGGACAAGCTAGTACTGCTACAAACTAGACTTTTAAAAAAGTCTGGTTTATGTCCTCAGCAGCATAGAAATTTCTAGATAGTTGGATTGGAGTGCAGCCCGATTATGCAATAATCTCTATGGAATAAGCAATTGAGTTTCAAACTTAATCGGACTACCATCACTACGGCTGACAATTTCACCACTAAACAAATAACTTCCAGCCGTCAGTGCCGAAGTTTTGATTGGCATCGATCGTTCTTTTCCAGCCACTAAAACGATGCCATCTAGTTTTCCTGCTGCAACTATACTACCACCTTTTAAAATCTTCCAATTGAGATTGGGATAAGCCGCCGTTGTTCCTTGATTATGCAAGATAACTACTGGCTCTTTACTTTTGCTATTCCACTGTGCGCTAGCTATAGACAACTGTGGTTTACCAGTACCCTTATTGATAAAGAAAATTGAAGCAATCCGAGGTCTAATCGTCGTAACTGATTTTTTACCATCAACTGTTTGCGACACCTGTTGTTCTTGTAATCCCTCGATATACAAAGCAGCACTATATTCCCCATCTGGTAGACTTGGTGGAAGCGTAAAACCCACCCTCACTGTCCTCGATACACCGGGCGGTACGACAAATTCCCTAGGTGAAAATTGCAGATACGGTACTGCACTTTTGGCATGAGTGGGAATAGCAGTAAAGCCAACTTCTCGATCGTAAGTAAAATCTGTGGTTGCGATCCTAGCTCGTAGAGGTTTATCACTACTATTACTAACCGTAACAGTGGTTTTATTTTGCGAGCCTTGCAACTGTTCAATTGTCACTAATGGACTAATACTTACCGACTGGGCGATCGCATTATAAACTGGTAATGCCATTCCAATGGCTGTAGCAAGCCCTACAATCTTTGCCTGCATCCATAGAGCATCGAACATAACTAATTTGACCGGAATTGATAATAATTACTGGAAAATTAATAAAATCTGGAGCAAGAGAGCATAGTCATTTGATTATGCTCTCTTGACTTTGAGACTTAGAACCTCAAACTAGAGCAACTATGGAGCTACAGTCATGGAGCTACAGTCACATCCAGGACAGTACTGTAAGTTCCCGGAGGCATAACACCAGGTGCCACAACTTCCGTATCGATGCGGAGAATGTCTCCGCGAGCACCAGTTGCAGCCCCAGCAGGAGGTGTAGTGTAACTGGCTCGTTCTGGTTGTTTGAAGTTGGGTGTATCCAAATTGGCATAAATACCAGTGCTAGCACTAACTTTACGAATTTGATATTCCAAGAATCCACCAGGGGGCAGAACGCTCGCTGCTATGTCAGGTGTAATCGTAACTGTGCTAGTTGTCGTGTTACATAAGACATTTACTGCCGCCGGAATGCCGCCTGTATACTTAGTTGAGAGTTCGTTCGCATTTGTTCTGTTTGGACCGAGTACGCCAGGAGTAACATTCTGAATCGCACAGGTTGTTGGAACAGTACCCGTAGCTCCTACAGGTACTGCAACTGCACTACCTGCAAAACCAACGGCTGTCAGTCCGGCGATCGCCATCGAAGGGATGAGATTTTTCATGAGAGAATGGAGATATATTGTTTTTGTTTTGTGGGTAGTTGCTATTAAATCTCGATCGTCTAAATGCTAATTATTACCAGCACTAGATATTTCGGACTTTTAGCAACGCCTACTTTTTTGTTTGATCAACAATGATTAGGTTATCACTATTGATAACTATTAGCAATAGATTTTTTCTTTAGATCAGTATAATTGCTGATTTTGCAATTTTTGTATTGACAAAAATTACTTAGCTAGTCAATTTTTACAAGGTAAATAAGCAGCATTGCCCTAGCAAAATTTTGGCGGCTGGGTAAAGTAAATCTTTACTCAGCCGCCAGTTGCGTAAGCCTCGATCGTCAAGAGGATTAGAGCGAGTTTGAGAAACTAATCAGCGCGGATCGATTAAAGCAAGCTTTCACAATTTGTTTGAGTAGTTGTTTTTTTATACTACATGCGCTTGTCAGGAATTTTATTCACCATTATGTCTTTAAACTGCTGCTGGGGACGAAACCAATTTAGCTGCCAAGCTTGAGGCTGTAAATACATATTCCCAACACCGAGCAAGAAGATCGTATAGCAAATAGCCTGAACTAAATACAGTCGTTGCACGTAACCAAATAGAGCAGCGAATACCATGCCGGGAAATTGTTCTTCGGGCATAATTTTGCTGAAATTCCAGACCATCGGGCCGAGAATACAGTCTCGATCGGCTGGTTTGGCAAACCGCTCGTAGAAAAAGCACATCCCTTGCGACTCGCGATTCATCTGGGCGACAGCATTAATAGCTTGGTCGAATCGCGCCAAAGAAGTCACTACCAAACCAGCAATAATCAGTAACAGCAAGACCCCCATCACCGCAAAGAATTTGCGGATATTCAGCCGCATTCCCCACTTAAATAACAGCATCCCAATTAAGCTGGCGGTAGCGACTCCAGCGATCGCGCCCACGGCTGGGACGATTCCTTGCTGAAATTTACTTGCAATAAATAATACTGTTTCAAAGCCTTCGCGGATAATCGCAAAAAAGACCAACCAAAATATCCCCCAACCCGCCCGCGCATCCGACCGGAGTGCGCTACCTACGGCACTTTCGACTTCTTGTTTGAGACCTTTGGCATGGCGGGACATCCAGATGAGCATCCAACTAAGTAACCCGATTGCCAGTACCCCAAACAAACCTTCCATCAGCGGTTCGATCGCCCCAGCGTACTGCTCGTTAGCAGCACCGAGACTTTTGATGAGCCACTC
>NZ_JANNDR010000170.1:0-2794 GCF_031378165.1 Chamaesiphon sp. OTE_75_metabat_556 | reverse complement strand
ACTGCCCTCACTCTTGCCGAGTGTCACCCCGATCGCGTCCCCAGCTCCAGTCAGATTGTGGTACGATCCGCTGACTTGGGCTTGAATTTCGCCGACGCTGGGAGTGCGATTATTGGCAATATTGATGCCTGTTTGCCAATTAGGGCTTTCTTTGACGTTGACTTGGACGATACTCGTCCCCGGTTGCTGGCCGCTGACGAGTTCGGTACCGATCGATTTGATTAAGGGATCGAGTTGAAGCAGTTGCAGACTCTCGATTAACCGATCGATTTTGAGGACTGGCCCCGTACCGAGGGCGATCCGACTCTTGATATAGTTCGGGTCTAGTCGCTGAGTGCCGGTGACGACAATATCTTCGACCCGACCTTCGATGACTTTAATCTCGACAGTACCACCGCTAGCATCAAAAGACTGATTACCTGGAATATACGCCCCAGAGTTGATATAGCCATTCTTGACATAGAGCTGGGTAATCTCGCTGGCAACTTGGAGTAACTGGGTAAAGTCGAGCGGTTTATTGGTATATTGACTGGTAATTTTCTCGATCTCCGCAGGCGAGAACACAGTGTTGCCAGTAATCTCAAACCGGTTGATGACGATCGTCGCTGGTAAATTTTCGGGAGTGGTGGGTTGACTGGGCAGGTTGGGAGTTGTTGGCGGTGGCAGGAGTTCTGGGGATGGCGGCAGCGTGGGTAATGGTGCTTCGGTGGGTTGGGGCGCGGGTCTTTGAAAATCTGGACGCGGGAGCGTTGGTGTCGTTTGGGCGATCGATCCCTTCTGAGCTGGTGATTGGATCGATCGATTCTCATTCCGAGAGGCTCCGGCGATCGCGGCCAGTCCAATTGTGGGCATACATCCAATTACTAGTGCGGAGATCGTACCAACTCCACCCCTACAAACGGCACCTAGCTGGAATTTTAAAATTGATGTAAACACAAAAGTTAGAGTTTTAGTTAATTATTCAGTTGAGAGTTGGTACGATTTACCCTGTTTTGCAGAGACAAATAACCAGGCATCGCAGTAGCATTGCCAATGATTAGTTATTCAATCAAATACTTGGCGATCTAGAGAATCGCGACATATTTCGCGGATGCTAGCTGCTACAAACTTTAGTCAATTGACTAAGATCGATCGGTGAGAGCCATTTTCCGATGTGGTAGTTTTATCATCATAGTTTGTTTGGAAAATACATTAACTGGTACCAGCGCAAATAAGATCGCTCCGCCCAAAAGATCGGCTATTTGTCGTAGAAGAGTGCCGATCGATTGCATCGATCTCGATCTTTCTTTATCTACCAATCTGATGCTAATGCTCCGACTGGCACCGATCCAGGCTGTAAAGATTATAAGTTTGGCACCTTAGATCAATCATATATTTGCTCGTTTACCTTGGTCGCATCAAAAAGTGGTGGAGAATCACTTCTGTTTCTAAATTTTCGAGTAAATTTTTTGCTATTAGTCCCGATTGTAAAAGATCGATCTATCAGTTGATAGTTTATTGGTGACTTATCGATTCTAGCCCCAGCAAGATTGTTAGCTTGAAATTTTAAGAGAATTTGAATTGGGATCCCTAAATTAAATCCTGTTTTCTCATCATTTGTTATCCCATTATCAGAGCTTTCTCCTGATGCTTGATGATTGCGATCGCCTTGTCCGTGAATGGCGACAACTCTACCAGCCGCATCAAATACCGGGCCACCACTCATCCCTGCTCTGGTGATATTAGTATAAGCAAGATCGTAGCCATTGGTTTGTTCTGGAGGGTTGCGTTCGCGTAGCGTCCCCTGTGGGGAATCGGCCTCATCTAATCTTGAAGAAACCATGCCGCCAGTAAATTGCATGGCGATTCGCTTAATGGCTCTACCTGGTCTGGGAAAACCAGCAACATAAACAGGACTACCTTCATCGATATATTCCGAATTTCCGATTGTACCGATCGCAAAAGTATAGCTACTTTCAAATGAAATCTCTGCTAAATCGACGTTCGGAATTATTTTGATATTTCTGGTTGTGTCTATATCGATCGTGAGCCTTCTTTTTTGACTTAAATTATTCAGCGGGATGGGGGTGATAATTTTGTAGCGGGTACCGCCAGATTTGACAACGTGCGCTGCTGTCAAGACTGTATAAATATTTTTGTTTCCTCTTTCAACCCGCCCGATAATTACACCAGAACCAAAACCGCCATCTGCTGATTCAATTCTGACTACGGTTTTTTTGGCGATCGCCCCAACTTCTCTGGCTAAAATTGCTCTAGCTTCATAAGCTGCATCTACTCGATCTAGAGTAAGAGGAAATGTCGTAACTATTAAACAAATGGGAATGAGATAACGGTTAAAGAACATACTTAATAAATAAATGATTTAAGTTGGCTCTGGGAGATTGCGATTTTAAAAACAAGTCGAGATTTATTCATACAATTTAATGTTGATATTTACCAGGCTCTGAGAACTTGACAAAAACGCTCGATCTGTGTATTCTTACAAAAAGAAGTACTTCTGGATATTTAAGGCTATAAAAAAAGTTTTACTTTCAAGTATTGTATCAATTCTCTTGCTTCAGGTGCTCTCAACCGCAGCAGCTTCAGCATCATCTGATGATGCATTACGAGCGATGATGGACAATACGATGAGTCTTGAATCGATGTTGGGTCAGCTTGATCGACAAATTGGTTTTACAACTGCCATAGCAAATATGAAAGAAGCTCTGGGACAAACAGCAAAAGGAAGGGGTGAAGCGGCGAAACAACTGGTCTAACGAACGATATGAGAGGGTGTCTGAAAAGTCTAAATGCT
>NZ_JANNDR010000102.1:0-4674 GCF_031378165.1 Chamaesiphon sp. OTE_75_metabat_556 | reverse complement strand
TTCTCGACGGCATCGTACCGCTCCAACTCGATCGCGAAAATGTGGCAGGCGCGACTATCGCCATTGTCAAAGATGGAAAACCGCTGTTCGCCAAAGGCTACGGTTACGCCGACGTGAAGCATAAACAGCCCGTCACGGCAGAAACCTTGTTTCGTGTTGGTTCAGTTTCCAAACTTTTCACCTGGACAGCGGTGATGCAACTCGTCGAACAGGGCAAACTCGACCTGGGTAAAGATGTTAATGAATATCTCGATTTCAAAATACCGTCCGCCTTCGGACAGCCAATCTCGCTGAAAAATATCTTGACGCACACCGCTGGGTTTGAAGAGCAGTTAAAAGATCTGTTCACCGCCGATAAGCGCAGCCCGAATCTCGGAAATTACCTGAAAACGCACATTCCGAAACGGATCTTTGCGCCAGGAACGACCCCAGCTTATTCAAATTACGCGACGGCACTAGCCGGATACGTCGTCGAGCGCGTGTCTGGACAACCCTTTAACGATTACATCCAACAAAATATATTCAAACCGCTCGGAATGACTCGTTCGACTTTCGCCCAGCCGCTGCCGCCGGAATTCGTGCCGCTGATGTCAAACGGTTATGTGCTCGCATCTGATGAACCGAAAGAGTTTGAAACAGTCGGTGCATTTCCCGCCGGAAGTTTGACCAGTACCGCCGCCGATATGTCCAAATTTATGCTCGCGCATTTGCAGGAAGGGCGATTGGGCAAGGCGCAAATTCTCAAACCAGAAACGGCACGCTTGATGCACAGCCGCGCTTTCGGGTTAGATCCAGCCGCCAACGCGATGGCTTACGGCTTCTATGAAGAATCGCGCAATGGACAGCACATCATCGGACACGGCGGCGATACCGCCTATTTTCACAGCGGTTTGGAATTGCTCACAGACGCGGGTGTAGGAGTTTTCGTCTCGTACAATAGCGTAGGGCGTGGGGAAACTGACCCGCGCACGATTCTCTGGGATGCGTTTCTCGATCGCTATTTTCCCGCGCCACCTTTTAATTCGCCAACTCTCGACAGTGCGAAAAATGACGCGCTTGCCGTGAGCGGTAATTATATGATTAGCCGCCGCAGCGAATCACTATTTAAATCGTTAGCCTTACTAGGAGAAGCCACCGTCTCCGCGAACGAAGACGACACAATTTCGGTTGGCGAGATGAGTGGTCTGATGAACAATGCGAACGGTAAGCCCAAACGTTGGCGCGAAGTCGCTCCGATGACGTTTCGGGACATTAACGGTCAAGACTCTTTGGTTTTTAAGCCTGACCAAAACGGACGGATGCAAATTTTACCGTATCCGATTATGGTTAGTCAGCGCGTCGGACTTTGGGAAAACAGCCGGATTCTGTTGCCCGTCGCCGGACTTTCATATTTCATGATGCTGCTGACACTGCTGTTAGGGTTCGTCGCGTGGCTGGTTAGAAGACATTACGGACAACAATTAAAATTAACAACCTTGGAGTGGCGGTTGCGTTGGGGTGTGCGAATCGTCTTCGCGCTGAATCTGGTTTTTATCGTGACTCTATCCGGTTTTCTGATTTCTGCATCAAAGCGTCTTGAATTATTCAGCGATAGCGGAAATATTTGGATTTGGCTGATTCAGTCGATCGGCGTTCTCGGTGCGATCGGAACGATCGTGGTTTTCTATAATGCCATCTATACCTGGACGAGCAAGCAATACCAGATTTGGGAGAAACTTCAGGCGACGATGTTTGCGCTGGCATGTCTCGGTGTGCTCTGGTTGGTTTTTGCAGGGCATTTGTTATCTTTCAACTCTAATTATTAACTCATATTGTGCAAATTTAATTACCGCTAGTTCAAAGATTCACTATCCACTATCTACTATGGGGACATCTGGATCGGGTAAATCGACATTGATGAATATTATTGGCTATCTCGATCGACCGACCGATGGCGATTATTACTTGGAAGAACTGGATCTGACAACATTAGGAAAAGATGACTTAGCTTATATTCGCAATCAACGGATTAGCTTTGTTTTTCAACAATTTAATCTATTACCATGTTCTACCGCACTAGAAAATGTGATGTTACCGATGATTTATGCTGGAGTTTCTAAACCAGAGCGGCGAGAACGAGCAGAAGCGGCATTGATTAAAGTGGGATTGGGCGATCGATTGCAAAATCGTCCGAGTCAATTATCTGGCGGACAACAGCGGCGGTGGTGCATCATGGCGGTATAGCTCACCTATCGTTGATATCTCATTCCTGGTAATTGGGTGACTAAACCGAGCAACTCTAACTGGAGGAGGATGCTCGAAACCATGGCGACTGGGAGTTGCGAGTTGCTGACAAGTTCGTCAAGACCGATCGGGTCGTCAGTTATTAGCAGCCAAATAGGTTGGAGTTCTGGATCGACATCGATCGGTGGTGGCGGGAGGATTGCTGCTGTGGTGACACCAGTACCGATCTCGGGCTGCCGATCTGCGAATATATCTAATTGTCGGTGTGGGTCGAGTTGGGGGATGGTGGCGAGCAATTCTAGCAGATGAGTGAGGCCGAGAATGGGCTGTGCGCCGCGAGTCAGGAGTCCGAGACCGCCAATGGAGTTGGGGTTGTCGATCGAGCCAGGGAGGACATAGACATCGCGACCGAAGTCATTGGCTTGATAGGCCGTAATCAGGGCACCAGATTTAGTCGGGGCGTCGATGACGATCGTCACGCGGCTCAATCCAGCAATAATCCGATTGCGGGCCGGAAAGTGCGCTCGATCGGGTGATGTATTAGCGACATATTCACTGACAATTAAGCCCTGTTGGGCGATGGCGGTGGCAAGCTCGTGGTGTTGGGGTGGATAGACGAGATTGACTCCCGTACCGACGACAGCGATGGTGCGCCCGCCAGCTTCCAGGCAGGCACTATGGGCGGCGGCATCGATGCCTTGTGCCAATCCAGAGACAACCGTAAATCCATTTTGGGCGAGGAGGGTGGCGATCTGTCGCGCCCATTTTTTGCCATATTCCGACGGTGAGCGGGTACCGACGATGGCAATTGCGGGTACCTCACCCCGATTTTCGGCCAACGCGACCTGACCTCGATAATAGAGAATACTCGGTGCAGAGGGAATTTCCGCCAACAGACGTGGATAATCGGTATCGGTACGCGCCCACCAATTGGGATTATCGATCGCGTGAGTGGCTAATAACTGCTGGGGGTCGATCTGAGCGCGACTCTCGACGATTTTGATGACTGATTGGAGTCCGATGCCATCGATCGCCAGTAATGCTTGCTCGTCAGCCGTCCATGCGGCTGCTAAACTACCGAAATGCTGGATCAGTCGATCGACCAGAATTGACCCGACACCATTAACTCGCGACCAAGCTAGACAATAAATCCGTTCTTGCGACATCAGCTCCAGTCCAGGTTGATTTTATTTATTATGCCCAGAAGAGGTCGGTGAGGATACAGGAGTGGGGAGTGAATAGTGAATAGTGAATAGTGAATAGTGAATAGTGAATAGTGAATAGTTGAAGACGGGGGACTAGGGGACTAGGGGACTGGGAGACTGGGGAATGAGAGATAAAACGACGCTTGCGTCCAAACTCTCTATCCACTATCCACTATTCACTATCCACTACCCTCCACCTAAAGCCTAAAGCCTAAAAAATCGGCATTTCCGGATCTACACAGATCGACCACCAGATCGATATGATGGTGAGCGATTGACAGTTTGAGCGTGAAGTTTTTGCGATCGCCAAGTGTCAAATCATCCGCTACTGTCTTTCTAGTAGAATTAGCTCTAATCGTTACATGTTGTTCAGGTGAAATCTTGGCCGAACCTATCTACTTTGAACGAGATCGTTACGATCTACCACTCCCACTAATTGAGATCGATCCGAATTTCGCACCTAGCGAAGGCGAACTGACTTTTGTTCAGACGATCGTCGATCCCGCGCCACAGCAACAGCTAATTTTTCAAGCCCTAACACAAGTATTGACACCATTAGGGGTGAGATTTGAGTTTTCGATCCAACAGTTGCCGCAGGCGGTAGCCTTTGAGGCTGACAACGTGCAGACGATGTTTCAGTCGCCCGAGTTGAGTCGGGACAGCCTCGAATATCGACTATTGGTACGGTGTCACTCGCCCAAATCGTTAGAGTGCCAACTGCTGGCCGAACCGCTGGCCAGAGCACTGCGCGGCATCCAGCTCGAACATTTTACCGAAGCGATCGTCAAGTTTGGTCGATCGGTTGTTGGCGTAGCCTCTGAGCATGAGCATCGGGATGTTGCCAAAAGTAGCCAAGTCGCCGACTGGCGATTGAAAATTGACCTGACACCCCCCATGATTCGGCTCACCAGTTGGGCGCGGTGGGGTGACGTGCAAGCCATTACCCATTTACTCAACGATGCGCTCGCACCTGAAGGCGTCCAGGTAAGTACGACGCTCAAAAATCTCACTTTACAGGTGTTTTGTAAGCTCATCGATGCTGGAATAGCGAGGTTTCCAGCTAAAAAGGTCGTCATCGATACGATCGCACCATTACTAATTTCGCTGACACCCCAAGGGATTCAAGGAGCCACAATTCACGGGTTGAAGTCACCACTCGATCCTTACTACCAGATTGAGGAACCGCCAGTCTGGATGCATTGGCTCGATCTCCCCGCATTGGGAGATCCGAAATTTTCTCCGACTC
>NZ_JANNDR010000070.1:0-6263 GCF_031378165.1 Chamaesiphon sp. OTE_75_metabat_556 | reverse complement strand
AGTTTTGAATCACGATCGATCTGATTCAGTATGGCTGAGGATCGCAGCCGGTTTTGGAATAGCTTCGGCGGTCGCTCGGTGCTTGGGTATAATTCGATGGCTAGTAGCGATGCCTGCTTTAGCGATACTTTATACAAATCCAACGACATCTGCTTCAATCCGCGAGTCGATCTCTGTAGTCTATCGCGCTCTTAATGACTATGCGGGATCTGTAGGTGAAGTATTGGGGGTCAGCTTATTTGCGGGACTATGGCTAGCGATCGTGTCCTTAAGAATTCTCCAAACAAGAGTATTGCCACAATGGCTAGGGTTTTTTGGTCTAGTGTCGGCAACCCTCTTGGCTATTCAACTAGCAAAGTTGTTTGGAGTAGATTTAGGAGCGTTGATTTCAGTATCAGTAAGCTCTTTGCAAATGTGGTTTTTAGCGATGGGCGTTATTCTATTACGCCACCAGCCAGATTCCGCACCTGCGTATCGAAGTGATGACTAGATCGCGATCGAAGCTATACTTCATAACGAATGCACTACCAGTCTGAAAAATAAAGCATTCACAAGTTAGAAACAAGTCAGTTGTTCTCAGTCCCAAACTCAGTCAGGTTGAGAGTTTAATAAACATATAGGCGATATCGACGAGCAGAAAGTTAGTTTGATGAATTCGTCACTTTTGAAGGACATCTAATCTATTGGAGAAATATTTATAGTTCTCTAATAGATAAAAACTTCTGTTGTGAATTTTATTCGTGACAACAAAACTATAAAGCCGATGTGAAATCAGGCACATGTTTTGCGATCTAACTTTTTATTTTATTTGTTTGTCATAAATATCACACTTATTAACATTAATTTTGTAATATAGATCACTGAAACTAATTTTAATTTTAGGTATAATAAAAGCAATCAAACAAAGTACGTAACTTGCAGCTTTTCTTTGCTTAAGATAGCCCGATTAAATATTGCCAAATTGCCAAGCCAAAGTAACTCTGACAAAATTTCATATACATTTTTCTGATGATTGCAGTTCAAGTCCCACAGATAGTTGATTTAGTATTTAGTGCAATTGATGAAGTCAATCAGCAATTGCCCGAAGATCGAAAGTTACATCAAGATGTTAATACTATTCTTTTTGGAGAGTCAGGTAATCTAAAATCCTTAGAATTAGTTAGTTTGATTTTGATAATTGAGGAAAAGCTAGAAGAGGAATTTGGTGTCCTAGTTAGCTTAACTGATGAGCGGGCAATGTCCCAAAAACGGAGTCCGTTCAGGACAGTTGCTAGATTAGTTGAGTATCTAGATCGGTCGATCAAGGAATCAGCTAATGAATGAAAACCTCGTTGTACTGATTACTGGAACTCGCAAAGGAATTGGTCGATACCTGGCCGAATATTATGTTGAGCAAGGATACTTTGTGATCGGCTGTAGTCGCCAAGAAATTGATTATCAAGCTAAAAACTATCTACATTTTTGCTTGGACATTAGTGATGAAATAGCAGTCAAAAAAATGTTCTTAGAAATCAAGAAAATCTACAAACGTTTAGATTGCTTGATTAATAATGCTGGAATTGCTTCGATGAATCACTGCCTATTGACGCCGATTAATACTGTTGAGAACGTGCTCAGAACCAATGTTGTCGGATCATTTCTCTTGTCTCGCGAAGCAGCTAAATTAATGCAAAAAAATCGCTGGGGACGCATTGTTAATTTCGCTACAGTTGCTACTCCATTAAAGCTTGAAGGAGAAGCCATTTACGCCGCTTCCAAATCAGCAATTATTTCTCTAAGTCAAATTATGGCAAGGGAATTAGCAGAATACAACATTACTGTTAATACGATCGGACCGACTCCAATTCAAACCGATTTAATTAGAGCAATTTCTAGTGAAAAAATCGAACAGCTAATTCAGCGTCAAGCTATTCACAGACTTGGCAACTTTGAAGATGTTAGCAATGTCATTGATTTTTTTATTCAGCCGAAAAGCAACTTTATTACAGGACAAACAATCTTTTTAGGAGGTGTCTCATGAGTATCGACTTTCTTTTCAAAGTTTTCGAGCAAAATGCTGCTAAAAGTGCTATCGTTTGGCGCAAACAAACATTCTCATACGAATGGCTATCAAATCGCATTAACTACTGGTTGAATGTTATTGGTTTTGAGAAAATTCAACCCGGAACTGTCACACTAATTGAAGGAGATTTTTCTCCGAATGCAATCGCTTTATTTCTGGCACTAGCTCATCACCAGTGTATTTTAGTACCACTGACGACTGCGTCAATGAAGAAAAAATCAGAATTTTCCGAAATAGCGCAGGGTCAAGTCGTATTCAAGATCGGTCAAGACGATACTGTTAAGATCGAGGGTTTATCCTACGCTGCTGATTATGAGTTCTACCAAACTCTACGCAATTTAAAGCATCCTGGGCTTGTGTTATTTTCATCAGGCTCGACCGGAAAAAGTAAAGCAACAATCCACGATTTAAATAAAATTTTCGCAAAGTATCATACTCCTAAACGCGCGTTAAGAACGATTACTTTTTTATTGTACGACCATATTGGAGGTGTGAATACAATGTTACACACCCTGGCCAACGGTGGGTGTGTAGTGACTGTTGAAGCTCGCAATCCTGATGAGGTGTTAAATGCTATTGAAACCTATCAAGTAGAACTATTGCCAACTTCGCCAACTTTTCTCAATTTAATTCTAATTAGTGAGGCGTATAAGCGGCATGACTTAAGTTCTTTGAAAACCATTAGCTATGGAACAGAACCGATGCCAATTCATACATTGACTCGGTTAAACCATCTTTTCCCAGATCTTCGCTTAGCTCAAACCTACGGTCTATCCGAAGTAGGGATTTTATCTTCAAAATCGAAAGATTCTAACTCCCTGTGGTTTAAATTGCAAGGCGAAGATTTTGAGACTCGAATTGTTGATGGAATCCTGCATGTCAAATCTCAGACAACGATGTTGGGTTATCTGAATGCTCCGAGTCCAGTTACCGAAGATGGCTGGTTCAATACCGGAGATGCAGTTGAAGTTGATGGGGACTATGTCAAAGTATTGGGACGTAAATCAGAGATTATTAATGTTGGTGGTGAAAAAGTTTACCCTGCCGAAGTTGAAAATGTTATTCAGATGCTAGATAACGTTGCTGAGGTGACAGTCTATGGCGAAGACAATCCCATCACAGGTAAAATTGTCTGCACTATCGTGACGCTAATGAATCCTGAAGATCCCAAGCAATTTTCTCGGCGATTGCAGCAATATTGTCGCGGTCAACTTCAGGCTTACAAAGTTCCGCTGAAAGTTAAAGTTATTGACGAGAAACAGTATAGTGAAAGGTTTAAAAAAATTAAGCCGCAATTACTACCTTTGTCAGGCACTAATAACTAGATAAAAGTCGATTATCGAACTCCCTTGCTCGAAATCCTTGAGGCAAACAGGGTCGGGGAATCGTGTTTTTACATTTTTATCTTCTGGCAAATCCACTTTGAGAATTGTACTTTAAAATCATATTTCGTCGATTGTAATTATGGGAAAATCACTACTACCTACTTCGATCGTTGCTGACTCAGACATTGCGATCATTGGGATGTCTGGTCGGTTCCCTGGTGCTCAAACTTTAGAACAATTTTGGGATAATCTTGCTAATGGAATAGAATCGAGTTCTGCTCTATCCGATCGAGATTTACACGATCGAGGTATCAGTGCCGACCTCTTGGAAAATCTTAATTATGTCAAGCGCGATTCTTTTTTAGAAGATATCGATCTATTTGATGCTTCTTTATTTGGATTTAGCCCTCAAGAAGCGGCAATGGCCGATCCACAACATCGTCTGTTGTTGGAATGTGCTTGGGAAGCCTTAGAAAATGCTGGTTATCATCCCCAAGGCAACGACAAATGTGTGGGAATTTATGCCGGAGCTAACCCCGATCTCAGTTATTTACATCAGCATGTTCAGAGCCATTACCATCTATCCAATCATGATTTGATCAGTTCGCCATTGGGCGTAACTGCCTATGTCAACAACTTTGGTTTGTCAACCAGAGTCGCTTATAAACTTCATCTAACAGGTCCTGCTGTCGATGTGACAACCGCTTGTTCGACGTCCCTAGTGGCATTGCACTTGGCTTGTAATAGTTTACGAGTAGGAGACTGCGACGTTGCCCTCGCCGGAGGTGTTTCGATTCGGTTGCCGCAAAAAACGGGCTATCTTTATCAAGAAGGGATGATGTTGTCCCCTGATGGACATTGTCATGCCTTTGATGCCAAAGCCCAAGGGACAGTATGGACAGATGCCGTCGGAATTGTCGTTCTCAAAAAATTGACTGAAGCGATCGCTGATGGCGATTTTATTCATGCAGTTATTAAAGGTTCGGCGATTAATAACGATGGACATCTCAAATTCAACTATACCGAACCCAGTGTAGACGGACAAGCTACGGTCGTTACTGCTGCCTTAAAGAATGCTGGAGTTACACCAGAAAGTATTGGCTATATTGAAACTCATGGCACCGGCACAACCTTGGGAGATCCAGTCGAAGTCAAAGCTCTCACCAAAGCCTTTCGCAAGAGTACTCAACAAAAACAATTTTGTGCAATTGGCTCCGTGAAGACGAATGTGGGGCATTCCATCATTGCGGCTGGAATTGTGGGTCTAATTAAGACTGTCCTTGCGCTCAAACACAAACAAATTCCCCCCAGCTTAAACTTTGAGGTGCCTAATCCCCGCATTAATTTTGCGAAAAGTCCTTTCTATGTCAATACAAAACTATCCGAGTGGGAAGCAAACGGTCATCCTCGTCGCGCTGGGGTAAGTTCCTTCGGATTTGGGGGTACAAATGCGCATGTGATTTTGGAAGAAGCTCCGATCCATCAGCGACCCGAGCCTTTATTGGAGCGTCCGCTACATTTATTGACCCTTTCAGCGCAAACAGCAGCAGCTCTCAAACAACTATCGTTACAATATCTCAGTTTTCTTAACGCTGACTCAAAAGTTAGCCTAGCCGATCTCTGCTATACAGCGAATACTGGACGCGGGCAATTTGCGCACAAACTGACAACCATCTCGCAGTCTCAGGCACAGCTACAAGCCCAGTTACAGGGGTTTGTTACCGATAACTTGGACACAGGATCGATCGTCCATGTCGAAAACGATGCGAACCCGCTGATGGCCTTTCTCTTTACTGGACAAGGTTCTCAATTTGTCGGCATGGGGCGACAACTCTACGAAACGCAACCGACTTTTCGTAATTGTATTGATCGCTGTGACGAAATTTTGCGAGCCTATTTAGATACGCCATTGCTGGAAATATTATATGCAGACGCAGCCGCCAGCGATCTAATCGATCGAACTATCTATACACAGCCAGCCTTATTTGCGTTGGAATATGCCCTCGCCCAACTATGGCAATCTTGGGGAATTGAGCCTGATGCCGTCATGGGTCATAGTGTGGGGGAATATGTAGCGGCTTGTATCGCCGGAGTTTTTAGTTTAGAAGATGGCTTAAAACTCATTGCCCATCGCGCCAGATTAATGCAAGATCTGCCCGAAAATGGCGCGATGGTTGCGGTGTTTGCGACGCTGGAAACAGTTGAATCAGCGATTGCGACGAGCGGGGCGGCAGTTGCCATCGCGGCTGTAAATGGGCCGAGCCAGGTGACAATCTCTGGTGAATCCGCAGAGATCGATCGAGTCGTCACCGCACTGGAATCTCAACAGATCAAAACAACACCGTTAAAAGTTTCCCATGGATTTCATTCGCCGCTGATGGCCGACATGGTGCCGAATTTTGAGATCGTTGCCCGAGAGATTAGCTACGCGATGCCCAAAATCCCCTTGATCTCCAATGTTACCAGCGAAATTGCCACAGCGGAAATTGCGACCCCAGAGTATTGGTGTCGTCATATTCAACAGCCTGTAAAATTTGCAGCCAGTATGCAAACGTTACGGCAGGAGGGCTACACAATTTTCTTGGAATGTGGTGCCAAACCGACATTATTGGGAATGGGTCGTCAATGTTTACCAGATGGAGTGGGAGTTTGGTTGCCAAGCTTGCGTCCCACGCAGTCGGATTGGTCGTCAATGCTAGGGAGTTTGGTCGTTTTGTCCGAACAGGGGATATCAGTTGATTGGAGCGGATTCGATCGAGATTACGAACGTCAGCGAATTCCCCTTCCGACCTATCCGTTTGAACGCAAATCTTTTTGGCTAAAACCATCGCCGCCGCAAGTATTATCCCGTCTGGCCACCGCTCATCCTTTGATCG
>NZ_JANNDR010000591.1:0-2478 GCF_031378165.1 Chamaesiphon sp. OTE_75_metabat_556 | reverse complement strand
CAGACTAGTTCGATCGAGCTGAAGTTTGCTTATACAGGCAGAGAATGGGATGGTGAGACTGGGCAGTATTACTATCGTGCTCGGTATTATGATGCTGCTGTAGGTCGATTTATTAGTGAAGACCCGATCGGCTTTAATGCTAGTGATGGAAATTTGAGTAGATATGTAGGTAATAGTACTACTAATTTCATAGATCCTAGTGGATATGCTCCTGTTTTAGATCGACCACCAGTCACAACGCCGATTACACCGACTGTTAGCGGGGCACAAAGTTTTGGTAGCAAGGCTCTGAATTTTGGTGGCAAAGTCTTAAACTTAGGATCAAAATTATTACGTGTTGGAGGACCAGTTCTTGATATCTTGCTCAATCCCTCTCCAGTATCTGATGGAACTATCCGCCGATCACCAAAGCCAACGGCACTAAAGGGACCAACGGCACCAGAAAAATATGGACCACCTGAGCCGTCAATACCGATCGAGAAAATGACCGAACGAGAAGTTCAAAGAATGCTCGATAAACGCTTCCAAGACATTCAACGAAATAATCCTAAACATCAAGATCCGAAACGGGTGGTTATAACGAAAACAATAGTAGTTACTGAAGAGCAACTTGAGGCTGAAAGAACGGAATCACCAGATCCCAATTGTCCAGAAGCTAAGCGAAGAGAAGAATGCAAAAAGCAGGGTCGCCGTATTTTATACCGAGGAGATAGTAGATCACCCAATGATGATAATATCTTTTTTGATGGTTTCAAGGTAGATCCAGAAAATACAATGGACGATTTTGTAAGACATGTAAATGAAAACCCAGCCAACACCATATTTATTTCAACATCACAAAAAGAATCTGTTGCAATTGAGTTTGCTGTTGATCGTGGCAAACGCAATGGATATCTCTATGAAATCTGTGATCCTGGCAATGGAAGAAGTGCTCAAAAAGAGGTGTATAATCGACGTGAATACAAAGGCCGTCATGAATTCAGAGACCAGGCAGAAATCGCCTTTGAATATGAAATCCCTGGAAGATATATAATCAAGTCTACTTATTACAGCAGAAACCGAAAGCCAGGATCTAACATTCTAAATCCCGGTTATAATCCTTATCCTTATCCCTATATTCGTTAAGACAGTAATAAGCAATGAATATCCAAAATCAGAGAGTAAAAATCCAAAACGAGAAGGGATTTGTGTTTGATGCAGAAGTGAGATACTATCGAGCCGATTCAATTATACGAAAATGGGCACTTGAGTTTACATCGTCCATTACCAGAGAACTTTTCTTTATGGAAGGAGACGTATTTAGATGCTTAACTCAGCTACGATTAGAACTTGCTAAAGATGGTTACAAGATATTATGTGCTGGAGCTAGAATTGATGTGTATCCATCTGGAATGTCTAGAGATATGGGAGGTGGCGTAGTGGCGAATGTATTGAGTTCAAAAGCCGAGAAGACAGATTTAGATCCCACGGTCGAGGGAGAGAATGCGGAGCTTGTCCACATATTTGACTATGCTGAGCCAGATTTGATTGTATCTGTCGAGGAACAGTTTAATTATTTTACATCTGGATTTTCTTATAGCTATGAATTGATGATTCTACATAGTAGCACTTCTATCATTGAAGGTACGATTAGTGGGAACACATTTTTAGAGCGAAATAGAATTGAATTCACATCACCTGTTACGCCAAAATATAATATTTTGGGCAAAAACAAATTTGAATGTTTGCTTGATCTCCGCAAGGAACTGGAAAAATTTGGCTATCGTCCACTTTGTAACGGAGCCAGGTTTGATGCTTATCCTTTGCCTAGTGATCTAAAAACCTATAATGGAGATTTCTTGCATATTCTCACACTAGGTCAAGAGCCAAATGAAGAAGACCAGGTAGAAACTTTTGAATATGCAGAACCAGATTTAATAACATCTATAGCAGAGCAGCGTAAATATTATGAATCTTGGCTTGAGTCCGTTAAGCCTGTAAAATAGGGGGTTAAGGAGGTCGAGTATCATAGTATCATTGGAATGAAAAAGTGAGTTAAGGATTCAAAAGCAGCCGGAAACTCCCTTCACAAACTATTCTAATGCCAAAAATGTACAAGTACGCTTTAAAGCCATGCCAGAAGTAGCTTTCAGCTATTGAATGTATCTACTTTCATTGTGTCTTGATCGTGCGAAATTCAGGTACGACAACGATTCGTTTGATTTGGTATCATGACGTGCCTTGAACCTTTACACAGCAATACTTTAGAAGATCCATTTCCCAAAGAGTCATGAACCATTTTACCACTTCTTTTTCACCAAAGTTGCAGGAGCAGCTTTAATCTGGGGAACCGTGTTAGCTCAACCAACAGCTAGCAATGACACGATCCCTCGACCTCAACTTCCAAAGCCTCAGCCTCAGAACACACCTACCACAAGTACAGAAGCCTATGGCCCACGTGAGACTCTAAGTCCTGCAGAATCGCAACGTTGGCGAGAA
>NZ_JANNDR010000529.1:0-2502 GCF_031378165.1 Chamaesiphon sp. OTE_75_metabat_556 | reverse complement strand
GAAATTCTCACCGACCAATTTTTATCGATCGGTACGTTCGCGCGGCTGGAAGTAACTGGCGACTTAGCCATGGTGTAGTTGTTAGTGCCAATTTGAGTGGCATTGCTAAATTGCTTCAGCTTTGTTTAGAAACGATCTCCCGACGAGTGTCGATCGCTAATTTCTCGTCAACCACTTTTGACTGTTGAGCCGGAGGACGACTCCAGAGACGAGGAGATCGAGGGTGATTTTGCGTTCGTCGATGACAAAGGCTTCGAGCGTACTCGCTCGATGGCCGAGATCGACACAGGAGATCGCCCGTTGGCCTTGAATATTATCATCAAAGAAATAGACATTAAATTGCCGCTGGCCGCCATTCCACCGACCGACGACCTGACTGCACTCTGGGGCAGTTTCAAAGCCCTTGATGGCGACTTTTGCCCGCTCTAGATCGACTTGCAGATCGCTAACCCCTTTGTTGGCGAGAGCTTGGGTGAGAGCAGGGAGATAGTCTTGTTGAATGAATTCTCCAAAGGGTTTAGCCTCAACTGCGGGAGGCTTTTCCTTCTTGGGTGGCACTTTCTTTTCGGCAGCGTCGCCGCTTTCAGCAGCATCACCAGGTGCAGATGTGTCAGTTGCAGGTGCCTCTGAAGCGGCTGGTTTGGCTTTTTTCCCGGCGGCTGTGGCTGGGGTAACTACATTTTCTGCGGATTCTTCTACCATATCGATCGCTTAGACTGCCTGCTGGATAACGTTACTTTCCATTTTACCGCAACCATCGCTAGGGCGATCGATTGTTGTTAGTTACGTGACTGAAAGACTGGGGGACTGGGGAACGCTTACATTCAAACTCTCTATCCCCTAAAACCTAAAACCTAAAGCCTAAAACCTAAAGCCTAATTACCTAAACGAGTTAGCGATCGAACTCCAGATAAATACGGCAATCCCGCCTACAGCTAACGCAAAAATGATTAAACCAATAATCAACAGCCCAATGAATAATTTATCGACTTTGGCACTATTTGCTGGGGGTGCTTGGACGTGACTTTCCACGATTTGCATGTTGCGGAGGTTGGCTTTGGAAAATACATCGAAGACATCGCCTAAGACGGGTACTGTGCCGACGAAGGTATCGAGGACAATATTACCGACCATTTGCATCAATGCCTTGCGAGGTAAACCCATTCGAGCGGCTTCGATAATAATATAGCCAGATAGCACAGCACTAAGCGTATCGCCACCGCCAGGAATCAAACCTAAAATCGGATCTAAACCGATGCGTTGCTTGGTACCAGGAATGACAATCGCTCCATCGAGTAATTGACTTAACTGGCGAATGCGTTTTAATTTTGGTGCGTGAGTGCGATGGAATTCGGTGGATAAGTTAGTCGATGCTGGTCGCGCGTCAGCCATAGCTAGTTAATCTCGATCGATTGATAGTGACAGTCGAATTTTTTAACGACCCGATATTGAGATCCATCATATATTATCTAAGCTTGGGAAATCTCAGTCGATCGAGTGTTAATTATCAAGTTATTTATCAGAGATCGGGAACTCGATCGCGCGAGCTTGTATCTTGAATGGCAGCCTCATCTCTAGCGAAAATATGTTTAGTGACGCGCGCGATTACCAGATCGTGTTTTTAGGTACCTTTCTAGGGTTAGGAATTATCACCAGGGATTGGTCGATTAGACCGGAACTAGTTGTGAGTCTAATTGTGAGTTGTTGTCTAACTCAGCTAGTATTGACCAAATTTTTTAAACCTAATGAGGATGCGGTACATGCACTCAAGAGTGCGCTGATTACTAGTCTGGGTTTGGCATTATTATTACGTGCCGATCGAGTCAGCACGATGGTATTAGCAGGGATGCTCGCTATTTCTAGTAAGTTTATCTTCACTATTGCCAAAAAACATTGGTTTAACCCTGCTAATTTTGGGATTATTACCGCTTTAATATTGACTCCTGATGCTTGGGTTTCACCCGGACAATGGGGCGACGACTGGTGGTATTTGCTCTTATTTGTCGGTCTGGGTGGGATCGTCCTCAATCGCGTCGGCAGGTGGGATACGAGCGTAGCTTTTCTAGGCAGTTATGCGTTATTAGAAATTGCCAGAAATATCTGGCTGGGGTGGACGTGGGATGTTTGTATTCACAAATTAACCAGCGGTTCGCTGTTGCTATTTGCTTTATTTATGATTACCGATCCGCGATCGATTCCCAATGCTCGATCGACTCGGATTGTTTGGTCGATCGCGATCGCTGGTTTGACATTTATCCTCCGCAATTATTTCTATATTAATGAAGCTATGTTTATTGCTTTGTTCGTTATCTCACCGCTCACTATTTTATTAGACAGGACTTGGCTGGCACCACAATTTAGTTGGCAATCCAACGAATTGGAAATATCTAAAACTTAGAGTATTTATCGATCGCTAGAGTAGCGGGCGGGTTTGTTCTATATTTTTAGCAAGATCGCGAATCATAGCATAAACCCGCCCCTACAGATCTGTGTAATATTTGC
>NZ_JANNDR010000521.1:0-2959 GCF_031378165.1 Chamaesiphon sp. OTE_75_metabat_556 | reverse complement strand
TTAACTTCAGTTCTGGTTAAGGATTTTTGATCGAGAAACCCCACTCACAGATCGATTCCCATTGCGGAGCTAATGCGAAGCGCGCCCCGTTGCCCACAAACCAACCCTTGTGCAGGGGAGTTTGAGGGGCGGCACTCCGCTCCTCAACGGGGGGACTGGGGGTCGGAACCCCCAGATCCGGGTTCTGTCCCCACTAGAAAAGTAGCAGCCCACAAGTTCTCATCATTTACCAATCGGCTTATTACAAGCAGTTAAGTACAATCCTTTCCCCGCTCTCTTGAAAAAGTGCGATAACTTTTGTTCGCAGTCAGATTAAATGATGAGTACAATGTATTAGAGATCGAAGTGCTGACTTTTCAGGCGGCGAACATCTAAGTTGGAGAAGCAAATGATGCACCGCTACCACAAACTAGGATTACTCGCTCCACTGCTGCTATGCCTGAGTAGCTGTGGTAGCTCCAATCCCCACCAACCAGACACTCTCAAAGTTTGGGCACATGCGGGGCAAGCTGCCGAGCGGCAAGTGTTAGAACAACAGGTGAAGCGGTTTAATCAAGCACATCCGACAACTACAGTCCAATTAACCTTTGTTCCTGAAGGCTCTTACAATTCCCAAGTCCAAGCCGCTGCACTATCCAAAGATTTGCCCGACGTGCTCGAATTTGATGGGCCATTTATCTATAACTATGTCTGGCAACAAAATCTGATCCCGATCGATAAGTTGATTTCGCCAGCAGTCAAACAAGATTTATTACCGTCGATTGTCCAACAAGGTAGCTATCAAGGACGGTTATATTCTGTCGGTACTTATGATTCGGGATTGGGGCTATACGCTCGCCGTAGCAAGCTGCAAGCAGCGGGAATTAGAATCCCGACTGGTACTAAAGATGCCTGGACGATCGCCGAATTCGATCAAGCATTGGCAGCATTAGCCAAAACCGATCCCGATTCTCCAAGGGAGAGGCTTCGCCAACGTCAAGTGCTGGATCTCAAACTCAATTATCGCGGTGAATGGGCAACCTACGGCTTCTCCCCAATTATTCAATCAGCGGGGGGAGACTTAATCGATCGCCGCACCAATCGTACCGCTAATGGCCGCCTCAATAGCCCTCAGGCCGTCGCAGCGATGCAATCAGTCCAAAATTGGTTTAACAAAGGTTATGTAGACCCTAACATCGATGATGCCGCATTTGCGAGCGGTCGAGTCGCACTATCCTGGGTCGGACACTGGGTGTATAAAGACTATGCCAAAGCCGTCGGCAAAGATCTCGTCGTCCTGCCCTTACCCAACTTCGGCACGGGTGCCAAGACGGCACAAGGCTCGTGGAATTGGGGAATTACGACCAATTGCCCGACAACCCAGTGTCAAAAAACAGCAATGAATTTCCTCGAATTCTTACTCCAACCCCAGGAAGTATTGGCTATGGCGAATGTTAATGGCGCAGTCCCTGGCACCAAAAGCGCGATCGCCAAATCTCAGTTCTACGCCCCCAATGGCGCACTGCGACTATTTGCCGCCCAATTGCTAGCAGGTGAAACCGTACCGCGCCCCCAAACGCCAGCTTATCCAGTGATTACCTCCGCCTTTCAAGAAGCATTTGCCAATATTCGCAACGGTTTACCAGTCAAAACCGCCCTGGATAAAGCAGCAACGACGATCGATGTGGACTTGCAAGACAACCAAAATTATCCCAATCCGAACTTAGCTCGGCAGTAGTCATGACTGATTCTCCTTCATCTCGACTCGATCGCACTGAGATGCGATCGACTAAAGCAACCACCGACGATACCCGCACAGCACTACTAATGGCGGCTCCAGCTTTACTCGGCTTGCTTCTATTCGTCGCTCTACCCTTTCTACTAGCTCTGATCATCTCCTTCACCAACCTCCGTCTCGGTTCGCCGCTACCGCTGCAATTTCTGGGGCTAGAACAATATCGCCGCGTGTGGCTCGATCCCAACTTCCGTCAGGCATTATTCAATAACGGTTTGTTTGCGCTGGTAATGGTGCCAGTTCAGACCGGATTAGCTTTAGGACTAGCGGTGCTACTGAATCGATCGATCCCAGGGATCGGGATCTTGCGGACGATTTTCTTTATGCCCGTGGTGTTTCCGATGGCACTAGTGGCAGTGATTTGGACGATCGTTTATGCCCCTAGTGCCAATGGGATGATGAACGCTTTGCTATCCGCGATTACATTCGGACTGTGGCAACCCAGAGACTTTTTAAACGATCCCGTCCTCGCTCTACCCGCGATTATGCTGCTGTCACTGTGGCAAGGGGCAGGTTTTCAGATGGTGATTATTTTATCGGGGTTGCAGTCGATTCCGATCGCGCTATATGAAGCCGCCGCGATCGATGGCAGCAATAAATGGAATCAGTTTCGCTATATCACGATTCCCCAATTACGGAATACCCTGATCTTCGTAATGCTGGTGACTTCAATTCTCTCGTTTCGCCTGTTCGATCAAGTCAAAATCATGACCCAAGGTGGCCCCAATGGGGCGACGACGACGGTAATGTATGAAGCCGTTAAGGCATCATTCGAGCAACAAAAAATGGCGAAAGGGGCAGCGATGACGGTGATGTTTTTTGCGATCGTGTTGATAATTACCTCATTGCAAAGAGTTTTGGTACCAGAAGAAAGCTCGATCGATTGAACAACTTATTTCCTGATTTCCAGATATCACACTGATTTGGGTCGTAAACAAACTGACATACTATGGTGTACGGTTAATAGTGAAGTGAATTGATATTAAGGATGAAGCCAACATTAACTATTGAAGATTTGTGTGCTGAAGCAGCTAAATTTGCTAATATAGAATCTCTGTTCGATGAACCTGCACTTTATGGAGTCACAGACGGAAAAGCGATCGGAACATATCTCGAACACAAATTCACAGCTTACCTGGCTAGAAACTACAGTTTTCAACAAGGAAATTCAGCATCAGGGATTGA
>NZ_JANNDR010000502.1:0-7293 GCF_031378165.1 Chamaesiphon sp. OTE_75_metabat_556 | reverse complement strand
CAAATTGAACTTGTAATTCCGTCACGATTTGGAGATCGATCTTACTCATTGATTCGGTGGATTGGACTTGTGAATTAGCAACTGGTTTGGAGATCGATCGAGACGATCGATCTCGCAAGTTAACTTGTTAATCAAGCAACTTTAACACCTTTCCAAAAAGCTACATAACCAGCAATATTTTTGGCAGCATCTTTCGGCGTGGGATAGTACCACGCCGCATCTTGATTGGTTTGACCGTCTACTTCGATACTGTAATAGTTACACGTTCCTTTCCAGGAACAAGTACTATGAGTATTACTATCGCTAAAGTATTCTTTGTTGAGACTTTCGGGTGGGAAATATTGATTGTTCTCGACAACTACCGTCGCATCGCTTTGTGCCAATGTCACACCGTTCCAAGTTGCTGTGGTCATGTTTCTACCAATTAGTAATGATTTGTAGCGTGTAACCTTTTCTCACTATAGCATTCAAGTCTAGAGTGGGAGTTGGGAGTTAGTAATTCTATTTCCGTCACTCCGTACTCCCAACTCCAGATTTGGGCTAGATTTTAAAGACTGGGATGACGATCGACGGAGGCTTTGGCTAGCGATCGAGCGGCGATTTCTCGATCGATCGTATCAGCTAACAAATCGGCACTATTAATCACGCCGAGCGAACTCATATTCGAGGCCATAGTTTTCAATCGCTGTGGATTTTGAAGTAGTTTGAGGACTTCGGCTGCCAGGAATTGAGCGGTGAGATTTTCTTGGCGAAATAAGAGCGCGCCATCCGCCGCCGCCAAGACATTAGCATTGTAATATTGGTGGTCTTCTGCCGCGTATGGGTAGGGAATCAAAATTGACGGTGTGCGGGTAATCATCAACTCATTGAGTGTCGCTGCCCCGGCGCGACTAATTGCCAAATCGGCTCTTTGAAACAGTCCGGCCATATTTTCGTAAAATGGCAACACGATATAGCGCGGATCTTCAATCTCCTGAGTGGGTGCATTTGCGCCGCCCACAATATGCACGATCGTGGCACCAGCCGCCAACCAAGTATCTACGCATTCGCCGATCGTTTGATTGAGGGCGACAGCACCTTGAGAACCACCGACAACTACAATTAGGAGACTATCTACCGGAATTGGTAGATCGAGGGGTTGAGGGGTCAGGAATTGCTCGCGGCAAGGGGTACCTAAATAAATAGTCTGGGCGCGGGTTAAATATTTACTGGTGGCAACAAAACCGACGGCGACTTTGGTACAAAACGGACTCAGCCAGCGGGTCACTTTACCAGGAATCGCATTTGACTCGTGCAGAAACACTGGCAAACCGAGGGAATAACCCGCTAAAATAGCCGGGGCAGAAATATAACCACCAGTACTAAACACCGCATCAAACCCGCCCTGCTGGAGAAGCTTGCGTACCTGAAAAATCCCTTTGACCAGTCCAGCCATGGTTTTAAGCGTACCCACTCCCAACTTCCCCTGAAAACCACCGACCCGAATCAAATGCAGGGGATATTCTTTAGGTACTAATTTGGATTCGAGTCGATCGGGTACGCCCAACCATTCAATCTCATACCCTGAGAGCTTTTGCGCGACGGCGATCGCCGGAAAGACATGCCCCCCTGTCCCACTGGCGGCGATCAGGAGCTTAATGGCTGGATTAGACACTAGTATTTTGATTCCTCTACCTGCGACACAGGTATTCTAGCCGTTTGCGTAGCATCTCCGCTAGCGGCTCGCGGTTGCGGAGGTTCCCTCCAGGTTGAGCGAGACAAGACAGGAGAATCGTTGTTTCTGTTATTCTACTAATATGTAATATCGATCGCTTGACAGCTAGCACTTTGTTACCTGGGTGAGATGAGACACTGGGTGCACTCGCTACTCTTGACTCCACCCCGATCTTCTTTGAACTCATCTACCGCTTGTTAGCATCTCCTATGTCAACTAAATCTTGGTATCGACTGGCAATTATGGCACTGGCATTTAGTTGCCAACAAGCTTTCGTGATGCTCCCCGCGCGTGCAGATCGATCGACAGCAACACCAGCACCGACGGCACTCAAAACGCTCCTGAACAATATTGATGCGGCCGCCAACGGGCGCAAATTACCTGAACTCGCGCGCTACTATAGCCCCAATTTCACGACCAGCGATGGTTTGAGCAAAACAGCATGGCAGCAAGCACTCGGCCAATTTTGGCAAAGCTATAGCAATCTCAAATACACCACGACATTACAAAGTTGGCAGGGTACGGGCAATAGTTATACCGCTGATACCGTCACCAAGATTGCTGGCACCCAACAGCTCAATGGTAGAACCCTCAACCTCCAAGCAACTATTCAATCGCGCCAAAAAATTGTCGGCGGCCAAATCGTCCAACAACAAATCCTTCAAGAACGCACGCAAGTATCGAGCGGTACCAAGCCACCGACGATCGAACTCAATCTCCCAGACAAGTTGCAAACCAATGCCGAGTACAATCTCGATGCGATCGTCTCCGAGCCATTAGGGGAAGATGTACTGATGGGTACTTTCCTCGAACAACCAGTTTCCGATCGCGTCTATGGCAAACCAGCTAACTATAAGCTCGAATTGCTGACTGCTGGTGGTTTATTTAAGGTCGCCCGCGCTCCCGGTAAGTCTGGCGATTACTGGTTCTCGACGATCTTCATTCGTCCGGCTGGGATGACGACACTCACTCAACGCGTACATGTCGTTAAAGGGCAATAATAAATAAATCAGTCGATCCAGCGAGGGGAGCATTAACCTCCCCGCGTTAACCTCCCATCGCCAATCCCGCCAAATACCCAGTCGTCCAAGCACTCTGAAAATTGAAGCCACCCGTCACCCCGTCGATATCCAGAATTTCGCCCGCGAAATACAAACCAGGGCAAATTTTACTTTCCATCGTTTGGAAATTCACCGACTGGAGATCGACACCGCCACAGGTCACGAATTCTTCCTTAAATACGCCCTTACCAGTGATTTGATACTCACCGCGATTTAGTTCGCCAATTAAGCGATCGAGTGTTTTATTCGCTAATCCCGCCCATCTATCGCTCGGTTGAATGCCGATATAACTAGTCAAAGACTCCCATAAGCGATGGGGAATCGGCACCGGACAGCTATTTTGGATTGTTTTCTGGGGTAACTGCGACTTAACGGCCAGAATCAGTTCGCGCAACTTATCGGGGCGATAATCGGGCAACCAATCGATCGTCAGGGTCATGTGATAGCGCGATTCGGCTAACAGTCTCGCTCCCCATGCTGATAATTTGAGCACTGCGGGGCCGCTGACCCCCCAATGGGTAATTAACAGCGCGCCGGTTTGCGCTAACGCATTTTTGCCCTTCCCAGCTAATTTGACCGTAGCTGCTTTCACACTCACGCCAGCAAGATTAGCCAAGCGCGGATCGGGAATATTGAAAGTAAATAGAGATGGTACTGGTGTGGCGATCGAGTGCCCCAGTTGTTGCGCCCACTTATGGGCACTGGGATTGCTACCAGTTGCCAGCAAGACTCGATCTGCGGTCAAAATCGGCCCAGATTTGAGCGCGACCGACCAGCCTGATGGCTGTTGGGGTGTAATTTCGGCCACAGCTTCACCCGTCCAGATTTTGACGCCAGCCGCCGCCGCTGTATCCGTGAGACACCTAACGATCGTCTCCGAGTCGTCTGTCGTCGGAAACATCCGGCCATCGGCTTCAGTTTTGAGCTGGACACCACGATTGGCATACCAGTCGATCGTATCTTGGGGTTGAAACCGTGTAAAGGCACCCCGAAGTGCTTTGTGGCCGCGCGGATAATGCTGCACGAGTGCCAGGGGATCGAAACAGGCATGAGTGACATTACACCGACCGCCACCGGAGATTTTGACCTTACCCAGGGGCGATTTGCGAGCTTCAAGTAGGGTGACGCAAGTATCGGGATGAGTTTGCGCGCAGGTAATCGCAGCAAAAAATCCCGCTGCGCCGCCGCCGATGATGATGATTTGGGACACAGTTGGGAGTTGATAGTTGATAGTCGATCGGAAATATAGAAAGACGCCTAAAACCTAAAACCTAAAGCCTAACTACGCTCCATGAGCGCGAGGGTCATCGCTACGAATATCCCCGCTGGGGACTACTTTGGGTGTGAATTTGGAGACTTCGCCAGCGGTGACGGTATCGGTATCGGCGAGGGAAGATCCGGCGATGAGGGCGGTGAGTTTGGATTCGAGAATTTGGCGCGGTTGCTCGCCGATCGCTTCAGCGAGGACGCTGCCTTTGCTGTCGAAAAAGACAAAATGAGGAATGCCATCGACGCGGTATTTAGTGACTTCTGTCAGCCATTTAGTGTTATCGACATTCAGCATCGCAAAGTTTAGGCGATCGCCGAATTGAGATTTGATGGCGGCTAAATCTGGAGCCATCGCTTGGCAACTGGTACACCAATTGGCATAAAATTCCATCAATGTGGGCTTCCCATTTGTCAAGGCCACATCGATCGGTTGAGACTGGGTGGCTTGGGCTTCCAGGCTGGAGCCAAAGTTCTGCGATCGTACGCCTAAAGCCAAGGCAATTACCAGGACGATCGCGATCGTGACGATCGTAAAGTTACGCATTCGATTGGGAGCAGCGGGAGATTGCATAGCAATAAGTTTGAAATTTGAAATTAGTTAGTAAACTCAATATATCGTGCAGCCTGTCACTGGTGTAAAACCCGATCTCATCGGTGGGAGAGCGAATGCTAAACTAGCAACTGTTATCTGCCAACTGTCAACTGTTTATCAATGTTGTCAATCCCGACTTTCGCCGAAGCCAACCACGAGATTTTACAATCTTTAGCTAATCATACCGATCGCGAGTTAGTCAGCTTGCATCAGCTCCATCCCGAACAGGGTAAATTTTTCACTGCTTTGTTTTGTCGCTATGGGGCGATCGTCCATAGTGTCGTCCAACAAGCCGTCGAGTCGCAACTTCAGGCTGACTATCTATTTGCGATCGCTTGGCGACAAATTTTTGCCGAACTCGGACGAGTGCAACTAGCCCCCGATCCCGAAGCGACAAACTGGCAAAGCTGGTTGATGGATATTACCGGCGGGACGATCGATCTGGTAGAAGTGCCCCCACCAGCGCAAATTCGCTCGACTTTGACTGCGGCACCACCACCACTGAGATGTTATCTCGAACGCGGACTCGATGCGATTCCGCCACTGTCGCGCTTAATTGTCGTGATGACTCAAAGTCTCAAGTGGAACGAGCAACGGATCTCGGCTTACCTGCAAGGTGAAGGCCAAAAAATTCCGACAGCAGATATTCCCACGTATTTAGCAACCGGTTACCAACAGCTAGAAGCGGCTGTCCCCAAAGACATTCGGGATATTTATCTACGGATCGATCTCGCACCAGCTTAACTAACCTGGAGATCGCCATCAGCACGAATCAGAGCTGAAGCTGACTGTACTCAGGATTAGCAGCAATTGTCTCAGCCAACCAGCGATCGAATAATTCTGTCAAGATCTGCTGCCGTAGTGGCTCGTCTAATTGCGGCTTGATGACTTCTTCAACTTGAATCAGATGAATGCCCACCGCAGTAACGATCGGTTCGAGCAGTTGGGGCTGTTCGATCGCAAAAATGGCAGCGGCGAGTTCGGGACGCAGTTGTTTGCGGACTACTTTGCCGACATACCCGCCGTGCCGCCGGAGTTCGGGGACGGTAATATATTGCTGAGCCACATCCGCAAAACTGAGATCGCCCTCTTGCAATGAGTAATAAATTTCCATCGCCAGATCGTAATCTTCTAAAATTACTTCATAGATCGTGGCGGCACTATAGTCGAGCAAGTTTTGATAAAATAAGTTCTCGACGCGATCGCCGAATAAGTGCTCGGCTAGCCGCTCTGACAAGAGATTTTGAGTAATCAGGTCTTCAAAATCATCGAGCGAGAGAAACCGCTCGTCCAGCCATTTTTTAGTTGCTTCGGTACTTTCCAACTGATGGACGAGCCGAAAGTGATCGGCTGCGGCTTGTAAATCTTCGACAGTGGGACTGATGCCAGCCAGCCGGACTTGGGACTCGATCGTTTGGCGGCGCGCGACCCCCTGCATCAGTTCGGGGATTTTACCCTTGAGCTTGGCTTCATAAATCAAATCTCGATCGCTAATTTTGGCACAGGGATCGCTATTTACATTTGGTACCATTATTTAATCTACCGATCGGACTCGCTAAAACTTATTGTCTAAAAAAATCTTCAATATTAATCGATCGTCGTAGCTTTCCACCCACACTAACGGCTACCATTATTCAGTTTCCGGAATGGATCGAGGATAAAATCGATGACGCGGCGACTGCGAATCACGATTTCTGCGGTTGCTGGTTGACCTGATTTAAAGGGCAAACAACTATTTTCATGCTTGATACACGATTGTTTGAGTTGTACTTCTATATCATAGCTGGCAATGGTGGCTCCTGCCGCCGATTGGGTGAGTTTGGAGTTCGGCGCGATCCAGGCTAATTTCCCCAGCACGACATCATAACTTTCAAACGGAAATTCATCAAACTTGAGTTTGACATCTTTTTGGAGGGCACTTGCAGTTTGGGCTTTGTCTAGGGACGACCGCAATGATTCGCTTTGGGTGGCGGGAATTTCGCCCTTAAAGACTAAGTCCCCCCGATTGGGTGCAATTTCCGCCAGGAGTTGTTTCGGCTGGACGACAGAGCCTTCACGCGCGATCGGCAATTCAAAAATTGTCCCGTCGAGATCGGCTTGGATCGTATATTTTTTAAGTTGATTTAGTAGCGATCGACCCTGGGCGCGATCGCGTTCGATTTCCGATTTCAGGGTCGCAATTTGGCTCTGAATTTCTTTATATTGCTGTTCTGTTTTCAGAACAGCAATATTGCCACCTTTAGCCAAACTTGTAGAGCCACGTTGTTGTTCAGTAATTCTCAATTTGGCTTGGGCGATATCAGCTTGATTTCTCGTTACGACGCTCTGATAGCCTTCCTGTTGTTCTTTGAGTCTTAGTCTCGCTTGGGCGATATCCGACTGGGCTTGTTGCAAGAGTTTGTGGTAGTTTTCTTGTTGCTCTTTGGCGCGCAATTTTGATTGCTGGAGACTGGCAGCGGCTTGGGTAAAAAGTTGATTTTTTTCTAGAGCTACGCTGCCCACCTCTCTAGCTTTGACTTCGGAGATCGCGCCAGTTTGATAGAGTTTTTGATAGCGCAGCCGTTCATTTTGAGCGTCTTTAAAGCGATTCTGTGCGAGGAGATGGTTGGTTTGGGCATCGACGACTGCCTGCTCGGATTGGCGGACTTGGGTGAGCT
>NZ_JANNDR010000447.1:0-5737 GCF_031378165.1 Chamaesiphon sp. OTE_75_metabat_556 | reverse complement strand
CTACCTACCCATCTTCCCGATTGTTGAACTTGACTATCAACAATCAAACTTAACCCATTAATTATTGGAATAATCTTATCTTTAGATCGCAAGATTTTAATTAAACTCTCTGATGGTGGGAACTTAGGCATCTCTATGCCTTGGAATTTTATAACTTCATCATTTCTATAAGCAACGCGATCGTTATTAAGGTACAACTCTTCTACTACTATTTCAGGCTCATTTTGATCGATCCTTGAATATGTCTTTTCACCAGATTTGTCAATAATATAGTCCTCATTATTAACTATATTGAACTTACCATGCCATCTATATTGCCATTCAGAAGAGGTCGAAAAACTGATATCCCATTCAACACCGTTTGTGAATCTATTGTTGTTCGACAGGCTTCCGAATGCGATTTTTTGAAGCGATCGAATTACCTCCAGAATCCTCGTTTTACCCACACCAGAAACACCAACCAAGAGATTGACATCGCCAAATTCCATTGGTGCTAATTCCCAGCCAGTGACATGGTTACGATAATAAAGTTTTTCGATTCGCATGGTTATTTGGGGAAAGAAATAATACTGCCACCTATTACTGTCGATCGATCCAATATTGTGGTTTACGCCGATGATGCGCTACTGCCAAAACACGGATCTGATCATCCTCGATCGAACTTTCGATTGTCCCTTGTTTGAGGTAAATTGTAGCGCGATCGGATATTTTTTTAATCGATAATACGGTTTGAAAATTAGTCGATCGATGCTAGATGCTCGCTGGCGATCGTTAAATTTAGGGTACTTCTGGCTCGATGCCTAGAGCACGTAATTGAGCCGCCAATCGATCGGCTCTTTGACTTTCCAAATCGGCTCTCTGACTCTCCAAATCGGCTCTTTGACTTTCTACAGTTGCTTTTTGGCGTTCGAGTTCGATTTGTTCGCTGGGGCTAGGATAACGCTGGTTACTCTCGTCGTACCAATACAACCAATCGCGCGTCAACCCGCCATAGTTAACGCGTTCGTTGCCGATACCCAAGCCAATTTCTGGCATCCATAAGGGATTAGCTGCTTGCAGTTCGTAGCTGCCGTTGACGAGTTTGTAGATCTCTAGTTTGGCTTTGCGGCGACGCTTGGGATTGTAGATAACGTAGTAGAGTACGCCTATCTGTGCGTAACGGTCGAGCTTAGTGGTGTATTCACCACCGATAGTATTTGAAACTACTTCTAGTACCAAGATTGGCGATACTTCTTCTTCCCATAGCACGTAACTCGGACGCAGATCTTCATCGTAGAATCGCTCGACATTCAGAGCTAAGAAACCATCGGGGACGATGGGGGGCTGCTCTGGATGGTAATAAACGCCCATATCGATCCCAAAAAACCAGTCCAGGCGATCGCCCCAAAGAATTTGTAAGATCGATTTGAGCAGGCTGGGAATGAGTTCTTGAAGTTCGTTGTCCACGGGGGTATCGTCGGAGCAAGGCAGTTCGTCGGCGGTGGGTAGGTATCGCGGTAGCTCGTACTGGTACATGACAAAAGACACTCAAACAAGTGGCATAGGGCTATTGTATCATCCATTCTGGATTTATCCTTCTGCCTCTGGGAGGGCGATTCTCATTCTGAGAGGCTCCGCCAACGATTCGGCAGAGCCGACGCTACACGAACGACTATCGTACAGACTCATTGCTGTTTCTACGCATTGCTTACAGCAAATTGCGATCGCATCGTTGACTAGTGAACGCGATCGATAACATTATTCGTAGAATCATAGACATTTAATCATCATCCTTACAGACTAGCCTCCACCTGATCGATTTCCAATCGAGTCTTAATCACCGAATCAGGCTTGAGGCTAGATGATATTAACCTTTTGGTAAATAGGGGATAGTGCCTGCGATATCAGTGTCGTCAATGACATAGAGCCTGCTGATACTACCAGCCTGACGAGCTTTTCGATATTTTGCATACGCTGGATCGTTAACAAACGCTTGCACTGCCTCGATCGAAGGAAATTCGATCGAGGCAACTAACGTTGTGCCTAGTCCCTCGCCTTCAATATTTGTAATGTTGCCGCTACGGGAAAGGTATTTTCCGCCATGATTATGTACGATGTCATGAACATTTGCTGCGTAGTCAGGAATCCAGGTATCATCGGTAACTTTCACATCTGCGATTAAATATACAGTCATGATGATTCTCCTTTATTTATTTGGTTAGTGTCGATCGAAAAAGACTAGCCTCCACCTGTGCAATTTCCAAACGGGTTTTAATTACCGAATCGGGATTGAGACTGATCGAATCGATGCCTTGCTCGACTAAAAACCGGGCGAATTCTGGATAGTCGCTGGGGGCTTGTCCGCAGATACCGATCTTGCGTCCGTGGGCTTTGACAGTCGAGATCGCCATTCTTACCATCGCCATCACTGCGGGATTGCGTTCGTCAAAGATGTGGGATACTAATGCCGAGTCTCGATCGAGTCCCAAGGTCAACTGAGTCAGATCGTTAGAACCGATCGAGAAACCATCGAAGATTTGGCAAAATTCCGCTGCGAGGATGACATTGCTGGGGACTTCGCACATCACATATATTTCCAAGCCTTTATCGCCTTGTCGCAAACCGTTGGCGGCCATTTCCGCCACAACTTGACGACCCTCATCGGGAGTGCGACAAAACGGAATCATCGGAATAATATTCATCAAGCCCATTTCTTCCCGCACCCGTTTCAGGGCTTGGCATTCTAGGGCAAAAGCGTCGCGATAGAGCGGATCGTAGTAGCGCGACGCGCCCCGCCAGCCAATCATTGGATTTTCTTCATTTGGCTCGAACTGACGACCGCCTAACAGGTTCGCATACTCATTACTCTTGAAATCGGACATCCGCACGATCGCGGGACGGGGATAGAAGGCGGCCGCGAGGGTGGCGACGCCATGTGCGAGCTTATCGACAAAGAAATCCGCCTTGTTGGGATAGGAGACTGTCAGTTTGGCAATCTGGCGTTTGACATCGGCATCGATTAATAGATCGAAGTTCAGCAGTGCCAACGGATGTACCTTAATCTGGTTGGCAATAATAAACTCCAGCCGCGCCAAACCCACCCCATCGCAGGGAATTGCGGCTAATCCTAGAGCTTCATCTGGGTTGCCCACATTCATCAGGATTTTGGTGCGGGTGGGGGCTAGCTGACTCAGTTCTGTTTCGATGACTTCAAAGGGCAAGAGTCCCGCATACACCTTGCCGATATCACCTTCGGCACAGGACACAGTCACAGCTTGCCCCGTAGCGATCGCGCTGGTAGCATCACTACAGCCGACGATCGCCGGAATCCCCATTTCTCTAGCAATAATCGCCGCATGACAGGTGCGTCCGCCTTGGTTGGTGACGATCGCGCCAGCTTTTTTCATAATCGGCTCCCAGTCGGGATCGGTACGATTGGTGACTAATACTTCTCCAGGTTGGAATTCGGCGATTTGATGCACGTCAAAGATCGTTCGTGCGGTACCTTGGCCGATCCGTTCGCCGACTGCGCTGCCGATGGTTAGGGCTGGGGGTGTGGTTTTGTGTCCTGAAGTGAAGCGATAGTTGCGTAAAATATTGCCGGATTTCTGCGATTGGACGGTTTCGGGACGCGCCTGCACGATAAATAACTGTCCGGTTTCGCCATCCTTTGCCCACTCGATATCCATCGGGGTATAGGTGCCCCGCACTGCCGAGTAATGCTCTTCGATAATTACCGCCCACCGCGCCAAGGTGAGGATTTCATCATCATCGATCGCAAATTGAGCACGATCGGATTCAGCTACGGGGACATTTTTGGTCAGTTTCGAGCCGCCCAGATCGTAGACCATTTTAATCGCCTTACTCCCCAACCGTTTGGACAGAATCGGTCGGAAACCATCAGTCAGAGTAGGTTTGAAGACGACGAACTCATCGGGATTTACGGCTCCCTGCACCACGTTTTCACCCAAGCCATAGGCCGCCGAAATCGAGGCTGCATTTTGAAATCCAGTTTCTGGATCGATCGAGAACATGACACCCGAAGCAGCTAAATCCGATCGCACCATCTTCTGCACCCCCACCGACAGATACACGTTCAGATGGTCGAAACCTCGCGCCGTCCGGTAGGAAATCGCGCGATCGGTAAAAATCGAGGCAAAGCATTTATGACAGGCTGCTAAGACCTGTTTGACGCCATGCACGTTCAAATAAGTCTCTTGCTGTCCGGCAAAACTCGCATCGGGCAAATCTTCCGCCGTCGCACTCGATCGGACGGCGACATCGGTATTATGCAGACATTCTTCGACTAGATCGGGGTGAATCGGGGCTAAAATATCGCAATTTGCCCCATGCTGTGGGTATCGATCGCAGAGCTGGGTATAAGCAGTCGCGATCGCTAGTTCGAGATCTTGCGGAAATGGCGTATTTAGCATCAACGATCGCGCCTGTTCGCCCCGTTGCCGCAGGTTCTGGAGATCCTCGACGTCCAAGTCAGCAAAAATTCGCTGGAGTTTGGGTGCCAATCCTGCCTGGGCGATGAAATATTGGTAGGCAGCGGCAGTAGTAGCAAACCCATTGGGCACATTTATACCTTTGGGTGCGAGTTGCCCAATCATCTCACCGAGGGAGGCATTCTTACCACCGACTAGATGGATATCGTCAATACCAACGTCATCAAACCACAGAATCAAGGCTTGGGCGCGAGCTGTATCTGGCACCATCTGGGCAGCAGTATCGAGCATATTCTAGTCCTCCGATCAAGATTATTCGATATTTTCTAGTCTAGCTCGATAAGTTGAAGAACTTGTGAGAGCTAGACTATCTGCTACCAGTTAATCGATCGACTGTTGTCGAAACTCGATCGCGCCAATTCACATCCCCAAACTAGGATTTTTTGTACCTACATGCAACTTTCCCATGCTGCTAAAATAATAGATATGGATTCAACTCTATCGGAAAGAAATCTATGACGATCGTTGTCACCCTCAGCCCAGAATTAGAAGAGCAGCTACGAGAGAAAGCTGCCCGTCAAGGTCAGGATATTAATCTTGTTGTGACCGAACTATTGGCAAGCATCTTGAAAGAGGAAGCACAAGATTTTGTGGAGGCGGTTAAAGGCATTCAGCAAGGATTGGATGATTTCTCAACAGGGGAATTTCGCTCTTTCGATGAATATGCTGATGAGCAACGTCAAAAGTATAATCTGCCTGCATGAAATATCGGATTGAAATCTCCAGTGTTGCTGAAGCTGAGATAGATGGCGCATTTTTAAATTTATCTCAGCTTACCTCTCCGGTTAAAGCAAGTCAGTGGCATAGCGGATTGCTGGAAGCAATTGAGTCTTTGTCGTTAATGCCAAATCGGTGCTCTTGTGCAAGAGAGAATAAATACTTTAGCCAGGAAATTCGACAACTGCTCTATGGTAGAGGGCGCACGTCATATCGGATTCTATTCACTATTTTAGAGATCGGAGAAGTACATACGGTTCGGATTCTTCATGTCCGCCACTCTTCACAACAATCGATCGGTGAAAACCCAGAAGAATCTGATGAGAGTTCATGACTCGATCGAATCTCAAAAGCATTGTTTAAACAGATTTCATAAAAAAGATCGACTCTAACCCTTCTTCAACACTAGCTAACCGTAACATCGCTTGTCTAATTTCGTTCATTTGCTCTTCGTGAAGCAATCGATGTGACTCATATTGCAACCTACTGGTTTCTTGCTGCTCCAACATGGCTTGAATAGTCCGAGCATT
>NZ_JANNDR010000445.1:0-2054 GCF_031378165.1 Chamaesiphon sp. OTE_75_metabat_556 | reverse complement strand
CAAAGCTGCTTTGAACTAGTCATTGACGCTATTTCCCCGCGCAATTGCAGATCGATCTTTAGCGGCGGTTGAAGTTAGGGAGGATCTACATTCTCTCTAAGAGGAGGTCTGAAAAGATTTTTTTGATGTAGTTCGTAGATCCAAATCCCCCTAAATCCCCCTTAAAAAGGGGGACTAAGAGTCCGGTTCCCCCCTTTTTAAGGGGGGTTGGGGGGGATTTCTAGGGATTCTGCTTAATAGAATTGACTTTTCAGACATCCTCTAACAGCGATTTTTAGATGCGATCGAAGCTAAATCTTTAGCACGTTGATCGTCCTCTCAACATCAAAATTAATTTAAATTCACTATTGGTGATCTGTATTAAGGCAATACTGGGTAAACTTTATCTAGTATTGCTCTCCAATTTTACTGGATAGATATTGACCATTCGCAATTATTATGTTGGAGATATAAATGTCCTTAGCTGGCTATTTATCAGAATATTCATTAGCCGAAATTTTGCACTTCGTGCAAGAGGGTAACAAAACCGGCTTATTATCGATCGAACCCGATCGCGGCTTGAATCGATCGCTCAGTGATGTTTACTACATCGCCTGTCAAAGTGGCAGAATTATGTCTGTCGTCCCAGGCAATGTTTCGCAGCATCATGGGTTGATCAAACTGATGGAGCAAAGACGCTGGCTGTTACCAGAAAAAGTGGCAGGATTGGAGCCGCAGCTCGCAATCTTGCGCCAACCATTGGGCACCCATCTCAAATCGCTCAATCTGATTACCGCCGAACAACTCACCCTGCTCTATAACTCCCAGGTAATTGCCACTACGTGCAAACTGTTTGAAGTTCATCACGGTCGATTTGAATTCAATCTGCAAGCACCACTACTTTATAGTGAGATGACGGGATTGAGTTTAAATGCCAATGAATTAGCATTATTGGGCATGAGAATGCTCAAAGATTGGAGTGGCTTAGAGGCCAAATTACCCGCACTAGATTCCGCGCTGCAAAGATTGTCTGCCGAACTAGGTGGCATTAGACTCGATACCCAAGAATTGAAAGTTTGGAACTTGGCAACTTGTGAATTGCCAGTGACTAAAATTGCCGAACAGATCGGACTAGAGAGCCAAAAAGTTCGCCAAATTGGGTTTAGGTTGAGTTCGATTGGGTTGGTACAAGAAGTCAGTGCCGAACCGAGCCAACCACCTCGCAATGAAGCAATGGAGGCACCGACTCCAGTGTGTGTCGGTGGGGGTAATCCTCAAGTTCCGGTATCTGCTTCGTTCCTCAGTAATTTAATGGGCTTTTTGAAGAAAAAGGGTTGACACGTCATGGAAATAATGAATCTAGTAATCACCGGAACGGTAGGTGCGGGTAAAACCACCTTTATTCGTTCGGTGAGTGAGATCGAAGTTGTAGATACAGACAAAAAAGCTACTGATGATGTGGCCAACCTCAAACAAAATACCACGGTAGCGATGGATTTTGGTACCCTCCAATTTGGGGAGGAAATGGCCTTACATATCTATGGAACTCCGGGTCAGACTCGGTTTGATTTCATGTGGGAAATTTTGATCGAGCGCGCTCACGCTTATGTGCTGTTGATTGCCGCACATCGTCCGAGTGAGTTTCATCATGCGCGCCGGATTATGAATTTCATGAATCGGCACGCCCAAATTCCGATGGTAATTGGGATTACCCACAGTGATTGTGAAGGTGCTTGGAATCTGGAAGATATCGCCCTCGCTTTGGGCTATCAAGATAGTGTCACTCGACCACCGATCTTGTTGGTAAATGCTGAGGATGGTGAATCTGTAGCCATATTGCTCATTTCTTTAGTCGAACACTATATGCAAACTACTGCGATGGCCGCAACTGTGGCTTCATAGCTATTTTGGGATCGACAATTACCCCATGACGATCGCAAATTTTGCGAGGTACTGGGGCTAGCTAAGATTTAGGGTAGGGGCAATTCATGAATTGCCCCTACCCTAAATCTTAGCTAACCTCATAAATTAATATCTTAATTAAGCAATACCGCTTCCAAAGACAATTCTTTCCC
>NZ_JANNDR010000382.1:0-8874 GCF_031378165.1 Chamaesiphon sp. OTE_75_metabat_556 | reverse complement strand
ATCTAAAGTTGCTGCTAATAAACTATCCAATATTTGACGATATTGAGGGCCTGGTTTGTAACCCAATCGGCGCAAATCGTTACCAGTTAATGGCGGTTGGATCTGTTCCCAAACTGTCAAATATTTCCAAATTTGTCGGCGAATCGATCGATCGCACCGTACGATAATTAAAATTAGCATTTGCAAATCGTATTGCCGTAACAATTGCACTACCTGACTGATGCGATCGCAGGTTGGTAATGAAGCGATAATTAGTGATTGAGATCGATCTAAATTTGCCAATCTTTCGATACTATCTTCAGGTAATTGGAGATTTTTAGCAACCGATTGTCGAAATGGGGGCGTGAGGGCGGCAAGAATTGTCTCTAATCTTAGTTGCCAGTGGATAAGTTGCGGTTGACGATCAAACCTCCGCAAGCATCTTGCTAATAACCGCAGTTGGTAAAATAATTCTGGCTCTAATTTGAGTGTCGGATGAATGCATTGCAACGCTCCTAGATCGGCTAATAACTCTAAAGCCGATCGCCAGTAAGGTGCTTGGAGCAGGTATTTTAGCTCGGTTTTAAGTCGGGTTTGGAGAGCGGGAGTTTTGGGATTGGCTTGAGCTGTGCGATCGTAAACGCCGCTATTAATCGCATAGCGAATATAGTCTACGGTTTGAGTTTCGAGCTGAAAACCCAAGCGGATCGCAAATCTCACCCCGCGAAAAATCCGCGTCGGATCTTCAATAAAACTATTTGGATGTAGAACCCGAATTTGTTGGGTTTGTAAATCGCTAACGCCACCAAAAAAATCTAATAGTGGCGGCGTTGTCGCAGTTGTCAACCGCAAGGCCATCGCATTGATCGTAAAGTCGCGCCGATACAAGTCTTGGCGAATCGAACTCGCTTCTACTTCGGGATTGGCAGCCGGATAAGGATAAAATTCCGTGCGCGCGGTAGCAATATCGATCCCTAGCGAGTCAAATTCGCGATCGTCATGCCATAACAAAGCCGCTGTCTGAAATGCACCGTGGATATCCAGCCGCGCGGCTGGATAGATTTCTTGAAGGGCGGTGGCAAGTTTGACACCAGCACCGACATCGGCGGATCGATCGAAGCCATCAACCACCAAATCGATATCTTTAATTAATAAATTTCCTGCGGTATCAGCTAATAGTAAGTCGCGCACGGCACCACCGACAAGATAGAGCTGCCAACCCCACTGCTCGGCAAATTGGGCAGCTTTCATTAGCAAGTCCCATTGTTGCGGTGCGAGTTGGGTTTGGATCTGGTGGAGATCTAGCGGGGGCGAGATCCGGATCCCACCTCCAGCCCCTCCGAGGAGGGGAGTTAGAGCAGGTTTAGTTTCCTTGCTGGAGTTGCGCTGGTGGTGTTGATGGGATTCTCCACTGGAGAGGCTCCGCCAACGCAAAACATCGGTACGCGTGACAATACCTACCAAATTGCCATCGTCTACTACTGGCAATCTGCCAAGATCGTAAGTCACCATCAAGGCTTCAATTTCGGGCAGGATCATATCGGGATCGATCGTGCGTACCTGATTTGTCATGTAGCCTTTAACGGGTGCGTGACTGAAACCATGATGCAGGGCAAGATCGAGATCACGACGGGAAATAATCCCCACCAAGCGATCGATCCCATCATCCCCTAGCGCAGCGACGATCGGCAAACCAGAGTGTCCATAGCGCAGCAAAATCCGTTGAGCTTCGGCAATCGTCGTTTCGGGGCGGATCGTGCGAATGGGAATAGACATCAACGCTCTCGCCGTCAGCGGTTGTGGGATTGCCGCCTTAATTGCCGCTAGCAGCCGATCAATCGTCATTTTGACATCTACCCCGCGCAGACTCGCAGAGGCTGCGCCAGCGTGCCCCCCGCCACCGATCGAGCGCAATAATCTCCCCAGATCTACTTCTGGAAGTTGCGATCGACCGATAATTGTGACTCGGGGATCACTTGTCCCCGTGACAACTTCGTGAACTAGCAACAACACATCGAGAGTCGAATCGATCGCTTGAATTTGGGATGCCAGACTAGATAATCCTGGTACGAATTTTGCAGTTATCAACTGCACCCAACCGATCGTGTTCCCACCTGCCGACAAATACTGCATTTCCTTGAGAGCTACTGGCAATAATGCTTGCAACTGCGGCGACAATCCTGGCTCCACATACCCATTGACTACCGCGAGATTCGCCCCTTGTTGCATCAGCCATCCCAATGCCAGTGCATCCCGTGGCGTACTCATTTCAAATGTCAACGAACCAGTATCGACATGAATACCCAATGCCATTACCGTCGCCTCGGCGATCGTCAATGCAATATTCGATCGTTGCAATCGTTCGACAATCAGCGTCGTCGTCGCCCCTACTGGCTCGATTTCTACCTGCGTCGCCGGAATATCGGCGACTTGCCCTAAATGATGATCGTAAACGACAATCTCCCGTAAATTCGGTAAATCCAGCCATTCTGCCGCCTTGCCCAATCGATCGCGTTGCTGGGCATCGACGATACTGATCGAGCGGATCGCTGCTGGTACCACCGCCCGCCGTTCGATGAGTGGATACTCATCCCGATATAGTGCTAAAAAGTCTTGCACCGTCGGATGTGCGCCGCCAGCCAGCACGATCTTACTCCCAGGTAATAATCGCGCCAATCCCACCGCCGCCCCTAACGTGTCAAAGTCTGCCGTCGTATGGCACAGAATTAAATCCATTACCTCATTCCTACTTCAGGCTAAAGCCTGTCTTGAAAAGGTGCTTTACTTGCGGCTCACCTTTGGACGGGTTCCCCGTCAAAAAAGGTGAGACAAGACAGGGGAAACCCCTGTTCCCGCACTTTTCGCTAAACCCTAGCGGTTCGCCCGCCGATCCTGCTCGCGGCGTTGACGATCTCGCCAACCCAGTAGTGTCAGATAGACAATCCCCAATGTCACGATGACAAGTAGCCCAAAAGCCACAGTACCTAAAACCGGAATAAATTGAGAAGTTTCCATCGATCGCGATCTATATTCAAAAAAAATGCTCTAAATCAATTCTACTACGATTACTATTTACCAAAATTGACAGGTACACTGCTGGTGCGCGATCGCAAAATTTAGCGATCGGTGGCAGCCACTCGATCCGATCTCGATCGTTTCTGGATTGCTGACATTCATCTTGGTGTACCGATCCAAGCTGTGAATCTATGAAAAGACCACCACATTGCTGCGGTGGTCGATCAATTAAATCCAATATTTGGACAGAGCGTAACTAGGCTTTTTTATTCTTATTACCCAGAATTTCCGATTTGAAGCTATCGATTTCATCAGTTAACTCTTTTCTAGTCGAGGCTTGGAGGAGGTAACGATACACAAACCAACTGGTATAACCGATACCTACCAATTCAAAAGTAGGTGCCAAGAGCGGAATTTCATTGATCGCATAGAGGATGGCCAAAGTTAGCTTGACACCAACAATCAAACCTAAAATCAAGCCAAGGCTGGTAACAACACGTTTGTTATTGGTATAAATCTGCGTGGCATATGCTGGTAATTCGGCCAGAATATCGAGAGCTTGTCTGACCCCATCTGGTAAATTGGCTCCAGATATTTCTGGTGAAACCTTGGAAATCGAACCAGCGCCAGTATTTAATCCCAGAGGATTGGCGGGAATGTCAACAGTGGTGGTTTCTACGGATTGGGTAGATTCTACTGTATCGCTCATATCTTATTATTCCTTATTTCAAAGTTGACAGAACGCTATGCAGATGGTCGTCGATCTGGGCTAAAAATCACATTTAACCCAAATACGCTTGTCGATCTTATCAGTTACAGCTATCCGATCGTAGTGTAAAACTAATTTGAGGCTAAAACAATTCCCCCAAATTTATCTGCTAGCGATGCTGCCGATACTACTTGCAAAAGGACACCTTCCACAATGTCTAATTATAAACGACTGCCACCAGATCTTTGATCGACCGATCAATTGCATCTAGATCCAAAGACGTTAGTTTGCAGATTTTCATTGCTAAATTTGGCTGTGTTTGTGCGGGGCTGGGAGGGAAACCGGGGGCGGAAAACGTTTATCTAAACCGATCGTTAACACATTTCCCAGATCGGTATCGACCTAAATTGGAAAATATCCTTTAGAAAATTCTTTAGAAATATTTCTGATTTGTCCGAACCTCCCGCTCTCCCAGTTGCCCCGCTTCATTTCTAATCTGCGGCGGCGGTAGCTAGTTGCCGTGTTGCCAGATTGCTAAAGTCTTGGCTCCAAAGTAGTTCGCAAGAGTTATTCGGACTTTCGACTAGCTTGACTTTATGCAGATGTGCGCCCAGATCCCGAATCGGTTGTTCGATCTGATCACCGATATAGACCGCAATATTTTCAGCCGTGGGTACGACCTTGGCAAAGTGAGGAATATCCTTGTTGAGGAAGGTATGATCTAATGGCTCCACCGCATATTTGTCCACCAGTTCGTGTAATTTGACCAAATCGACAATCATCCCCGTCCGGGGATCGATGTCGCCTGTAACCGTAACTTCGAGATGATAGTTGTGCCCGTGTCCGTTGACTCGCGCGCATTTGCCATAAATCTCACTATTTTGTTCTAGCGTGAGACTCTCGATCGCCAACCGATGCGCCGCGCTAAAATGAGTACCGATCGTCAGTGCTGCTTCCATGTCTTTACCTATATATTCTGCGAAGAGTTCGGGCTGCTCGAATAGTTGAATCCGCACGAGCGGAAAATGGGGTGCTAATTTGTGCCAAATTACTCTAGCAATGTTTTCTGTAGTGGGCAGAGTGGTCTGAAACTCCGGCCAGACATCGTTGAGAAAGCTATAGTCAAGTTGTCCGGTAACTTCTTGTTTGATGACTTGCTTGACATCGGAGAGGTTGAGCACCATCCCATAGTCATCGATGTCGCCATAGAGCGATATATACAAGACATAATTGTGTCCGTGTCCGCAGGACTGAGCGCACAAGCCAAATTTAGCTTGGTTTTCGGCTTCACTCAGTTCTGGCAACCAATAACGGTGGCTAGCCGAAAACTGAGCGCGACGGTTGATAATGCATTTCATAAAACTTTACATAACGCGGTCTCTACTAGGATACTGCTTTTGGCATCGCGGCGACAGTTAGCAGTCAGAAGGCTCGGCAGAGCGAGAGCGGCAATCGATGCTGTTAGAGCGGATCGAGGGGTTGGCAAAACCGATTGATCCCCTGCTCGTGGGCATACAATAGCACGGGCAAAATTAACAATTTCGGACAGATTTTTGCCTGAATAAAGTGTTGGAATAATGGCATGAAGTTGCCATCGACCATATCGTTGCGAAATTCCGATCGACAAATCGCGACTCGACATTTTTTGGCCAAGCCATCCAACCATTCACTATTATTAATATCTGGCTGTTGTCCGACCCGAATCGCTAAAGTCATTGCCGCATCTTCAAGATCGCCTTCACAGTCAGCGATTGTCTCTAATGAGACGATCGCCTCTGGAATATCGGCAAATTGAACTTTCAATTCCTCAATGATGTGGAGATCGACCATATTGATTTCTAAGTGTGCTGAAAATTCAATCTACATTTATGAAACTTTAACACCCTTCCAAAAAGCAACATAGCCAGCAATATTTTTAGCTGCATCCTTGGGTTCTGGATAGTACCAAGCCGCATCTGGATTAGTTTGACCGTCTACTTCAATCGTATAATAGTTACACAAACCTTTCCAGCCACAAGTGGTGTGAGTATTGCTGTCGCTAAAATACTGTTTATTAAGACTGTCTGCGGGAAAATATTGATTATTTTCAACAACGATTGTTGCATCGCTTTCTGCTAAGGTAACACCGTTCCAAGTTGCTTTAGTCATTTGAATTTTAGATTTTAGATTTTAGATTTTGAATTATTTCTATAACTTTCAGTCGAAGGATTGAAGCCTGTTTGTTTCGATTTCAATTTGACTTAGTTATTGAGATTTCGATCTGGTAATTTCAACCTTCAGCACCTTTTTGGCTGTGAATTGGCTGCATCGATCTCAATCGAGTATTTACTGATTCTCCAATGAGATCGGCTAGCAAATCTGCACTATTAATCACACCCAACGAACTGGCATTGGATGCCATTGATTCCCGACGCTGCGGATTTTCGAGCAGGTTGAGCACTTCAGTCGCTAGAAATTGAGCAGTGAGACTTTCTTGGCGAAAGAGTAATGCCGCATTAGCCCCAGCTAAGACATTAGCATTATAGTATTGGTGATCCTCCGCCGCATAAGGATAAGGCACCAAAATTGAGGGTGTGCGGGTAATCATTAGCTCATTTAAAGTCGCTGCACCAGCCCGACTAATCGCCAAATCCGCTCGTTGAAATAGTCCTGCCATATTGTCATAAAAAGGCAACACAATATACTGGGGATGTTCGATTTTCTCCGTTGGGTCATTTGCACCACCAACGATATGTACGATCGTCACTCCAGCATCCAACCAAGTCCCAACACATTCGCGAATCATCTGATTGAGGGCTACAGCACCTTGAGAGCCACCAACGACTACAATGAGGGGGCTGTCCTTGGAAATGGGTAAATCGAGGGGTTCTGGGGTCAAAAACTGTTGACGACAGGGAGTCCCCAAATAGATAGTTTTAGCGCGGGGGAGATATTTACTTGTCTCGACAAAGCCAACTGCAACCTTGGTACAAAAAGGACTGAGAGATCGAGTAACTTTACCTGGGAGGGCATTTGACTCGTGGAGAAGAACTGGCAGCCCGAGCGAGTAACCAGCTAAAATGGCAGGTGCAGAAATATAACCACCAGTACTGAACACGGCATCGAACTTACCCTGTTTGAGCAGTTTTCGGACTTGGAAGATACCTTTAATTAATCCGCCGATAGTTTTTAGGGTACCTAATCCAGGTTTCCCTTGAAAACCACCAACCCGAATTAGATGCAGCGGATATTCTTTAGGAACTAACTTAGACTCTAGTCGATCTGGTACGCCCAACCATTCGATCTTGTAGCCTGAGAGCTTTTCGGCAACTGCGATCGCGGGAAATACATGTCCCCCTGTTCCACTTGCGGCAATTAATAGCTTAGTAGCTTCCTTAGACACTAGTATTTTCATTCCTTACCTGCGACATAGCTATTCTAGCCGATTGCCGTTCATTCGATCCTCTGTCTTGCTGAATCGGCAAACGCTGCACGAATGGGGATGTGTAATTATTAATTAACCTAAGTTGCTAGTTATAGGTTGTTAGTGGGATGGGTGTTAGGTTTTAGCTGTTAGGTTTTAGGTTTTATCCATCGCTAATACCCAATACCCAATACCCAAATCTTTAACATTTGTTATAACTAGCAACTTGCGTTAATTATCAAACAGCCCCTGGCTCAGATCCACACGATCCCCTAAGATACTAAAATTTAGATTCAGTGCATCTAGGGATAACGAATGGAATACTGGGAGTTTCTAATTCAGCGCGAGGGAGATCGAAGCTGGCGATCGATTAAAACAGGTAATCTCCAATTAATGGAAGGTCAGTATCGGATCGTCGCACATAGCAATCTTGCTGAGACAAAAATCCAGACTCGGATCGCTCATCAAACTCTAGGTTCGACAGTACCACAAAGACGATCGAGATCGATCGACCAAATGACCAATGCTGGCGGATTACTAGAAATATTGCCCTTTACCCACTTAAAATCAGGAATTTGGCAATTTGTTTGCAGTGGCACGACATCAACACAGACATCATGGCATCATGTGCTCAAACTCCGCGTCTTGACACGAATCCCAACGCAATCTCCGCCTAATTTTACGAACCCAACACCAACCGAGCTACTGGAAATTGGTGCAGCATCATCATCTAGTATCACCAACAACCAACCGCTGACTCACAGTTCGCAAGTCGTTCCCGCTCAATTTGCAGAGATCGAAGAAAGTGAGGATTTTGTCACACCAACAGAGCCAATTATGCCGATCTCTGTCATGGGCGAACCAGAAAACTGGGCGGAAAGACTCAATTTATTATTAGAAAGACTAGAGTGGGAATCATTACAACCTCAAAGTCAGCAACCAGAAATTATCGAGACACTACTGGGCAAAATTAAGCTTCAACCGATCGTCGATTCACCCTCTCAACTAATCGATCTGGATCGATCGACATTTTCTGGTCTAATTCCTGGTCATCAACTAATGATTAGCGGTGCTTGTAATTTACAGTTATTGACTGGTCATATCGTTCAAACAGTCAAAATCGAGAAGCTGTCTATCTGTCTTCGCCACCCACAAACTTCCGAAGTCGTTGTTTCGATCGAACAATCTTTACCCTCAAATCTTCACACGTTTATTTTTCACGGTCGATTAGAATTACCTTCTGAGTCTAAGATTACCCTCCTATTGGGTGAGGTTAGTCTTTTTGATCGACATCATATTCAACTTGGCTCCAGAGGCTTCACCGTCACCCTCAATCTCAATCCCTTACAAGAATCCGAACCTTTATCACTACCACCCTTAGATCGCCACACAGATATTCCAGAAGCTACTCGTGAGCATCTGGAGCGGCTCGATCGATCTACCCAAGAGTCACAACCAGCATCAGCTACACTTGGATTGCGAGCATCGATCCCCCAGACTGCTCGATTTGCCGCCACCGCACAAACCAAACCGATACAATCCGATCGATATCCCACTGTCCCCCTCGCCTACAAACGAGAATCCTTGTTTACCCATCCAGATGTTCTTCCCGTCGAACCATCCACAAGTAGCAATTTTCTTCACCCAGCAGCAGTTAAAACAACAATAGACCCAGAGATCGAGACCGGTCTCAACTCTGTTGATATCGATCTAACTGGCGATTTGGAGATTGATTTTGCCCATCCGACCACAGCTACCCCGCCATCTC
>NZ_JANNDR010000376.1:0-5525 GCF_031378165.1 Chamaesiphon sp. OTE_75_metabat_556 | reverse complement strand
CAGATGGCTTTCAAAATCGATCCGGCGATCGATTGCTTCGGGTAGTTCCTGAATCTGGATTAACAGCAGCTTCAAAAATTCACTGATATTCAGCCTAGAGAGCTGCAATGGTTGGGGTTTTGCATAGGAAAGAATTTCCGGCAACAGATGTTTGAGCCGATCGGATTCGCTCAGAGACAGGGCTAGCCGCTCCCGATCGACCAATCAGACTGAATTAATTTGCTCACCCCCTGCCAAGGCTGGCAGCTTGCTAGAGGCACTTAACGTGAAAAGTCAGGGTAGTTGAGAACTGTGACGATCGAGTTTGGAACCGACCCAACCCAGCAAATAGCCGAGGTGGATCTTACCCACCTCGGCTATTTAATATTCCCGATCGATTATTTAGCAGCGGGAATCAAAACGGTATCGATCGCGTGAATGACACCGTTGCTAGCTTTGACATCAGCAAGGATCACACTGGCATTATTAATCATGACCTTTTTACCTTTGATTTTGACAGTGACATTACTGCCTTCAACGGTAGCAACCGAGCCAGCTTTGAGCTGCTTGGAGGTCACGGTACCAGGAACGACATGATAAGTGAGCACTTTTTTGAGTTGCTCTTGGTTTTCGGGTTTGAGGAGGTTTGCAAGAGTTGCTTTGGGCAGCTTTGCAAATGCCGCATTGGTCGGTGCAAATACGGTATAAGGGCCTTCTGCCGATAAGGTATCGACTAGATCTGCGGCTTTAAGAGCTTTAACTAAAGTAGTGAAATTTTTATTACCAGCAGCAATAGTGACGATCGTTTTGCCAGTAGGTGCTTTTTTGGTGGGGGTGGACATGCTACCGCCAGGAGTAGTCGTACCGGGGGTACCCGTCGATCCACCACTAGGAGTAGTGGTAGCAGGGGTAGTCGTCGGTGTCATCGTACCACTTTGGGCATAACTGGAGATACTCGCGAATAAACCTGTAGCTACGACTGCGGCACCCAGAGTTGCAGCAATCGATTTGGAGAAGATGGATCTAGACATGGGGAAGTAAACCTAATTAAGAATATTAACGTTCTTAATATCATGATGACATTTAATTAAGTTTTGTGTTCCCGATATCTAGATCGGGAAATCGGTGATTCTGAGAGCATCTGGTGGCCTAGCAAAAAGAGCGATGGCAATCGCCACCACTCTTTTCAAGATCGCCAGCTGGCGATCTGAAGATTTGCTAAAAACTAGATTTTACCGCGCAACATCATCGCCATTTCATTGGCTGTCGGCGAGAGTTCGAGGGCGGTTTCTTCAGTAATTCGACCTTCTTGGTAGAGGGCAAACAAGGATTTGTTCATCGTAATCATCCCGTCAAATTCCCCATCGGTCATCAGTGGGGCGATCTCATCATACTTACCATCACGGACATAGTCTTTGACGGTTTCGGTATTGATCAAGATGTCGTGATAAGCCGCGCGTTTACCGTCGGTAGTCCGACATAAGCCTTGGGAGATTACCGCGACCAGCGATTCGGCGAGGGAGACGCGCATGACAGCTTGTTCTTCAGGTTTGAACAGATTGAGAATCCGCTCGATCGTTTTGATCGCACTGTTGGTGTGCAAGGTACCGATCACTAAGTGCCCGGTTTGAGCGGCTTTTAATGCTGTATTGACCGTCTCGCGATCGCGCATTTCTCCCACTAGGATCACGTCGGGATCTTCGCGCAGAGCCGCTTTCAGGGCGGTATCGAACATCAATGTATTGGCACCAACTTCCCGATGCTTGATCAGTGCGCGCTTGCTTTTGTGAATAAACTCGATCGGATCTTCGATCGTGATAATGTGGCGCGGCATTTCTTTGTTCATAAAATCGACCATCGCGGCCATCGATGTCGATTTACCAGAACCTGTCGGCCCCGTGACGAGGATCAAGCCCTTGTGCTGGTAGCAGACATCGCGAAATACTGGCGGTAAGCGTAATTCCTCGATCGTGGCAATCTGCATCGGAATCAGTCGCATCACCATCGCATAACCATAGAGCGAGTCAAATACATTGATCCGCACCCGTGCGAAATCGTACTGGGTAGCACCATCAAAGTCCAAATTCTCTTGAAATGTGCGAATATCTGCCTCGCTCAAAACTTCATGCAGCCAGGACATGAAGGTGGCTAGATCGGTTTCTGGATAGTCAGTGGTTTGAATCTCGCCCCGATTGCGAAAGCGGGGATTTTCACCGACACCAACATGAACATCCGAATAACCAGCCTCAAACGCTGCCGCGATCAATTTGCCGATCGATGGCTGTCCTGGTGGTAACTGATAGCTGGGTTTGGTAGCCTGAGTCTGAACCATCGTGGCGGTGCTCAGACTGGGCGGGGGTGGCGGAAAATGACTCGATAGACTGGGTGCTGGTGGCGGTGGTGCCGGGAAATTACGGGAGTTTACCATAGATCGGCGGGCTGGATGATGTTGTGCGACTACTCTTGTTTAGGTTGCCCAAATTTTGACCGGAGATTGACGATCTGTTGTGGATCTGGGTTCTATTTTGTGAGCCACGCCGACATGCTGCTCGTTAGATCGACCCGCACTCAAAGATATCCGATTTTTTGGCAAGACCCATGTGTGCTAAATCGATCGGAATCGCTACCGAATCGGTAAATTCACGGAATATTTTTGGTATTTAAAGAACCTTCGCTGAAACACTCGAAGTTTGGTAAGATAGGAGGCATATATACATTATTCTCCTAAATTATTATGCTAATTGTTACATTTTTGTCGATGAGGTTCGGATCGACCTAAATTCCTCGATCTGCATTCGTTACCGATTGCGCTGATGGTTGTTTGACACATTCGTCCGATCGATTGGCGATCTTCGACCCGATGCTTATACTCTATATCTTTAAATTAACTAGCTAAACTTTACTATCCCCAGTCCGATCTTTCGTTATCTGTGCCGCTATGGTTGGTTAATTCCCAGCCTTAGAGTGTTGTGCTAACCTAATTTAGCTAAATTTCAGAGTGTTAGATCGCCATTGGTGTAGCCTCTTTTATGTGTGTGAAACTTCCTGTCTTCGTACATCGAGAGCCACTTTACTTTAACTATAAAAATAACTAGGTAATATTTATAATGTTTTCTGCTGCTAACCGTCTCTCCATCTTTGTGGACGGCAATAATATGTTTTATGCCCAACAAAAAAATGGGTGGTTTTTCGATCCTCGGCGCGTGCTGGAGTACTTTACGAAAGAACCAGAGCTGATGCTCATTAATGCTTTTTGGTACACTGGACTCAAAGATGCTCAGGATCAACGTGGGTTTCGCGATGCGCTGATCAGTCTCGGTTATACCGTCCGCACCAAAATCCTCAAGGAGTATTACGATGATACATCCGGTCGCTACTCCCAAAAAGCGAATCTGGATATTGAAATTGTGGTCGATATGTTTAATACTGTAGATCAGTACAATCGAGTTGTGCTCTTTAGTGGCGACGGAGATTTCGAGCGCGCGATCGAGCTACTCAGATCGAAAAATACCCACATCACTGTGATCTCGACCGAAGGGATGATCGCCAGGGAGTTGAGGAATGTCACAGATCGCTATATCGATCTCAATGATATTCGCGATCGGATCGAAAAAGTTGATTCCCTATAGGAGAACCAATCAAGTGTTAGCACACCAAGAAATCAAAATAATGCCAGTCAAATTGTCTGAGTTACTATTGCTTATCTAGGTGGCAGAAAGATAGCGATGCGATCTTAAATCGCTGGTAATAAACAAGTTGATGATTGACAACACAAATTCATGATCAACTTCTAATTCATCTGTCACCTTAAACATCAAGCAAATTGATTCACAACTAAGATAGGTTCATCCACTTAATTGATGTGGGTGTACCGATCTGGATGTTGAATCTACTAGTAGCTTTTGTGATTAATTCATTATTCTTTTGAGAGATCTAACACCATGACTCAACAACCAGCATCAGACCGCATTATTATTTTCGACACCACCCTGCGCGATGGCGAACAGGCTCCTGGTGCCACCCTCAACGTGGATGAGAAAATTGCGATCGCCCGCCAACTGGCACGGCTCGGTGTGGATGTAATCGAAGCGGGATTCGCTTTTGCTAGCCCTGGGGATTTCGACGCAGTGAAACGGATTGCCGAATTGGTCGGTACCGAGGATGGCCCGACGATCTGTAGCTTGGCTCGCGCCATCCCAGCGGATATCAAAGCCGCCGCCGAAGCCTTGCAACCCGCAGTCCATGCGCGAATTCACACCTTTATTTCCACCTCCGATATTCACTTGGAATATCAGTTGAAGAAAAGTCGATCGGAAGTCCTCACCATCGCCGAAGAAATGGTGACTTACGCCAAATCCTTCGTCAAAGATGTGGAATTCTCGCCCATGGATGCCGCCCGATCGGAGCCAGCGTACTTGTATCAGGTCGTGGAGCGGGCGATCACGGCAGGGGCGACGACGATTAACATCCCCGACACCGTCGGCTACATGACCCCTAGCGAATTCGGCGACATGATTCGCGGCATCAAAGAGCACGTCCCGAACATCGACAACGCGGTTTTGTCCGTCCATGGTCACAACGACCTTGGCTTAGCCGTCGCCTCCTTCCTCGAAGCGATCAAATACGGCGCACGCCAACTAGAATGCACCATCAACGGCATCGGCGAACGGGCTGGGAATGCGGCGTTGGAAGAATTGGTCATGGCCTTACATGTGCGCCGTCAATACTTCAACCCGTTCCTGGGTCGCCCTGTGGATTCGGAAACGCCACTGACTAATATCAACACCACCGAAATCTATCGCACGTCGAGGTTGGTGTCCAACCTGACGGGGATGCTGGTGCAGCGAAACAAAGCAATCGTCGGAGCCAACGCCTTCGCCCATGAATCCGGCATCCACCAAGACGGGATGCTGAAGAACCGCAACACTTACGAAATCATGGACGCCCAGTCGATCGGCCTCACCGAAAATTCGATCGTCCTCGGCAAACACTCCGGCCGGAACGCATTTCGGACTCGCTTGTTAGAATTGGGGATCGAATTGTCCGAGCACGATCTCAACAAAGCCTTCCTGCGATTTAAGGATGTAGCCGACAAGAAAAAAGAAATCGCAGATCGAGATCTCGAAGCGATCGTTAACGACGAAACCCAACAAATCCCCACCATCTTTGTCCTCGATCGAGTCCAAGTCACCTGCGGCGATCGTGCCCAACCGACTGCTACTGTGACAGTCAGGATGCCAGATGGTCAGGAATTGAGCGATGCTGCGATCGGTACCGGCCCTGTCGATGCCGTCTACAAAGCAATCAATCGCGTCATCAACGTTCCCAATCAATTGATTGAATTTTCGGTGCAATCAGTTACTGGTGGTATTGATGCGATCGGCGAGGTGACGATTCGGCTCAAGTATCAGGAATATACTTATTCTGGTTATGCAGCCAATACCGATATTATTGTGGCATCCGCACAAGCATATATTAATGCCCTCAACCGTCTGTATGCTGCCAAAACGAAGTTAGAGGAAGCAGCGAGTCGGTTGATAGTTAAT
>NZ_JANNDR010000322.1:0-12676 GCF_031378165.1 Chamaesiphon sp. OTE_75_metabat_556 | reverse complement strand
CCATAGCGATCGGCAATCGCCCCCATCACCAAAGCATCGGTACTAATCAGCCCTTCAAAGCCCAAATTATGACGTAATTCCTCAGTCATAATCCGGGGGGAAAGCGTCGCTGGTAGTTCGGGATCGAGGGCGGGAATCATTAAATGGGCACTCATCACACTATCTACTCCCGCCTTAATTGCCGCTGTGAATGGTGGCAACTCGATCGCTTCCAATCGCGCGCGATCGTGCGGTATGACGGGCAATTCCCAGTGTGAATCCACGCCTGTATCCCCATGACCGGGAAAATGTTTAGCACAGGTTAAGACCGGATACGCCGCCGCTCCGTGAATATAGGCAGTCGCTAACTGACTGACAATTTCAGGAGTCTCCCCAAACGATCGAATATTAATCACCGGATTAGCGGGGTTATTATTGACATCGACTACTGGAGCCAAAATCCAATTTATCCCCACCGCTATAGCCTCAGTAGCGGTAATCGCGCCCATTTGACGAGCATACTCGATCGCTTTAGCTACATCCGTCTGGGCGATTGCATTTAGAGCCATTGGCGGCGGAAACCAGGTACCACCTGTAAATCTTTGCCCGACGCCTTCTTCAATATCGGCGGCAATCAGCAGCGGATATGTCGCCCAAGCTTGCAACTGTTGGATGCGCAGCGTCAATTCGCCCGCATTGCCACCCCAAAAAATTACCCCACCGACACCAAGATCGCCGATCCAATGTTTGAGCGTGGCTCGATCGGATTCGCCAAATTCGGGATACTGAATCTGATGGTCGAATAAATGACTGGAAGCTCTAACCACCACCATTTGGGCGACTTGTTGGACGAGGGAGAGGTTGTTTAGATCGGGGAATTTCATGGGAGTTGGGAGTTGGGGACTAGGAGTTGGGGACTAGGAGTTAGGGACTAGGAGTTGGGGACTAGGAGCGAAGCAAGTGTCAAAATTTACTATCCACTATCCACCATTCCCCATCCCCTAAATCCTAACCTTTTAGATAATTGTTAAAATAACAAGTAATCCTAAATTTTCAACGTAGGTTGAGATTCTCCAGTGGAGAGGCGATGCCAACGAGGTGTTTTTTTAGAAGCTCTCGCAGATCTCAACCAGATGCACAGACGAACTCTATTATCGGCTGCGTTAGTACCGATCGGTACAGCCACCGGACTTTATTTTTTATCATCCCAGACACCCCCAATGGAAAAAACACAAGGCGAATTTGAAATCACCAAAACTGATGAAGAGTGGAAAGAAATCCTGACTCCCGAACAGTTTAATGTATTGCGGAAACACGGTACAGAACGCGCTGGCACCAGTATTCTCGACAAAGAATACGGTAAAGGTCAATTTGTCTGTGCTGGCTGCGGTTTGCCGTTATTTGTCTCTGAGACAAAGTTTAACAGTGGGACGGGTTGGCCGAGTTTCAACGATCCACTCCCTGGCGCGATCGATACTTCTGTCGATAAGTCGTTATTCTCGACCCGCACCGAAGTCCACTGTCATCGCTGTGGCGGACATCTCGGACACGTATTTGAAGATGGCCCGAAACCGACTGGCTTACGCTACTGTATGAACGGAATTTCGATGAAGTTTGTCTCTGGTAGCTAGCTAAATTTTAATGCTGGCGATCTGTGACGATCGCCAGCATTAATTATCTGTGGATACATGAAGATATTATAATACTCAGTCATAATTATTCTCCCCTAACTATAATAAATATATAGAGCATATTCGATACAACTAATTAGTAATTATTTGCCGATCTTTTCAATCGAATTCTCCACCTAACCACACATCTATTTAGATGAGGTCAATTATGTCACAAACTGTTGCAAATTGGATGAATCGCGAGTTACTAACGGTTATGCCTAGCACGCCGATATCAGAAGCAGTCAAGCTATTAGTCGATCGACATATTGGTGGTTTGCCAGTAATTGATGACGCTGGCAAACTAGTTGGCATAATTTCCGAATCCGATTTAATGTGGCGCGAACAAGGTGTCGAACAGCCCCCATACATGCTATTTTTAGGTGGTGTAATTTATTTCCAAAATCCCCTCACATACGATCGAGATTTGCACAAAGCATTGGGACAAACTGTCGGCGAAGTGATGACTCCTCACGCGATCTCGATTGCTGCGGATACCACTTTACCTGAAGCCGCTAAAATTATGCACGATAAAAAACTGCGCCGCTTACCTGTGGTTGACGATCGCCAACACCCGATCGGGATTATTACCGAAGGCGATATCGTGCGCGCGATCGCAAATGCCTAAAGTACTAAACTAGCAATTCATTAAGTTACTAGCAATAAAATCTCATGTCCGAGCGTTACTCGATTGTCAAGCTAATCGATGAAATTGATGAGCATCCACTGCGATGGGAAGTCATCACACTCGAGTCAGCGATGTCTTTACCAACATTGCGGCTAAATGATGGCAAGATAGTTGTCGAGTTTTACTTTTACCCCAGCGGTGGATCGATCGACAATCGCCAGATTTGGCCGCCTTATTATCGCGCCATCAGTCAGGTTGACAGTGCATATCGAGTAGATTTCAGCTCGATCGATCCTCAAGAATTATGGACAATATCCACCGAGCAGCCACTAGGTTCGGGTGCCCTGCCGACTCGTTCGCATAGCGTCGGCTCTGCCGAATCGCGCGACGAGTATGAGGCCAAGTTGCAAAGTCTGTATACTCAGTTCGATCAATTAATAGATTTCTATCCGAAACCTGCTTCCGAAATTAGCACGACAGAAAAACAAGTAGTTACTGAATTTTATTTGTTATTTTATTCCCTATCTCAAGTGTCACTGATACCAGCTTATAAAACCTTAAATCCATCTTTTTTTGATTGGTTGGGTGCAATTACAGAACAACTCGATTACTTTGTAGAAGTTTAATTTCAAGAGAACTAGCTACTTTTGGATTGGCAATTGCCTCCAATCGATCGAGTTACAATCGATCGATCCGCGCTGCCAAAGTAACTTAGGGGTGATAGGATCGATCTGATTACTCCAAAGAGATCGAGATCGGCCGCTGGTCAGTCACTCGGTATTTGAAGATCGATATTTAAAAATCCTGTTAAATTTCAATTTCCCAATTAATCACATGTCCGAAAATATTACCGCCCTAGTTAACTCAGAGCATAAAGGCGATCGCATTACCGCGTTGAATATGTTACGAGAAATCGAACCCGCGATCGCCTTTGGCTATATCAAACAGTTGGTGACAGATGCGAATACCCGCGTCCGCTATGCAGCAGTGAGCCAATTGGCAACATTAGGCTCCCAAGATCTGACTGAAAGTTTTGACATCTTACGCGATCGACTAGTCAACGATTCCGAGCCGGACGTTCAAGCCGCCGCTGCTGATGCAATCGGCGCGCTCAAGCTAACAGCCGCTTTCGACGATTTGAAAAATCTCTACGAAACTACCCCAGAATGGTTAGTACAATTCAGTATCGTCGCGGCTTTGGGCGAACTGGGCGATCCGCGCGGTCTCCAATTATTGCAAACTGCCTTAACCAATGAAACTAGCCTCGTCCAAACTGCCGCAATTGGCTCGATCGGTGAATTAGGCGATCCGAATGGGGTTGAGAGTATTATCCAATTTGTCGCTAATCCTGACTGGCAAATTCGCTACCAACTCGCCCGCGCGCTTCGCAACTTAGGTGGCGACTTAGCCGATCAAAATTTGGCGATCTTAGCTGCCGACGAAGTCGAGCAAGTCGCTCAAGAGGCAAGGGGATTAGAGTAGGGTGTGTTACCGCGAAGCGTAACGCACCGAAAAAATAGCTCTTAATCTTGATGCGTTAACAACACACCGAAGCTCTTATCTTGGTGCGTTACCCTTCTCCGTTGGAGACGCTACGCGAACGGGATAACACACCCTACCTAGTTGAATTCAAGTGACGGACACGCGATTGTCCAAAAGACAGGCTTCGCCAACGAACGCTATACATCGAACGTTATACTAAGCTAGTTGAATTCAAGTGACGGACTCGTGATCGAACGCTATACTTTGCCCGAAATGGGTGCAATTTGGACAGATGCTTATAAATTTCAGACTTGGTTGCAAGTTGAAATTGCCGTCTGTGAAGCCCAGGCCGAATTAGGACATATTCCCCAGGATGCCGTCGATGAAATCAAGGCTAAAGCCAAGTTTGATGTCGATCGCATCTTAGAAATCGAAGCTGAAGTCCGTCATGATGTGATTGCATTTCTCACCAATGTTAACGAACATGTGGGCGCGGCTGGGCGATATATCCATCTAGGCATGACTAGCTCAGATGTGCTCGATACTGCGCTGGCATTGCAAATGGTCGCGAGTACCGATATCTTGCTCGCCCGATTGGAAGATACGATTCAAGCGATTCGCTATCAAGCCCAAAAACATCGCAATACCGTGATGATCGGCCGTTCCCACGGGATTCATGCCGAACCGATTACCTTTGGCTTTAAATTGGCTGGCTGGTTGGCTGAAATGCTGCGGAATCGCGATCGATTGGTGCGCGTCCGTCAGACGATTGCGGTGGGCAAGATTTCGGGTGCTGTCGGTACCTATGCCAATATCGAACCCCGCGCCGAAGCGATCGCCTGTCAGAAGCTAGGATTGACGCCAGACACCGCTTCTACTCAAGTAATTTCTCGCGATATTCACGCTGAATTCGCGCAAGTTTTAGCCCTGATTGGTGCCAGTATCGAACGGTTTGCCGTCGAAATTCGCAATCTCCAACGCACCGATGTCTTAGAAGTCGAAGAATTCTTCTCCAAAGGTCAAAAAGGCTCCTCTGCGATGCCGCATAAACGCAACCCGATTCGATCGGAACGTTTGACGGGGATGGCGCGGATCTTGCGGGGTAATGCGATCGCGGCTCTGGAAAATGTAGCCTTGTGGCACGAACGGGATATTTCCCACAGCTCGGTAGAGCGTGTCTGCATGCCCGATTCCTGCATCATTACCCACTTCATGTTGGTCGAAACCACCAACCTGATCAAAAATCTGTTGATCTATCCCGAAAATATGGCGCGCAACCTCAACTGCTATGGTGGGGTTGTCTTCAGCCAGTCGGTATTACTGGCACTAGTAGGGAAAGGATTGAATCGGGAGGAAGCATATTCGATCGTCCAAGCTAATGCGATGTCCGTCTGGAATACTCTCGATGGTGACTTCCGCAGGGTTGTCTCCAGCGATCCTCGCATTACCGCGCATCTGAAACCAGCCGAGATCGCCCATTGTTTCGATCCGACTCAGCATCTCAAGCATCTAGATGAGATTTATCAACGCTTGAGTATCTAAACATTTACAACTAAAAATTTCGCCCCAGTCTCACCAGGTTGGGGCTATTATTTACATTTGTGAGGTTAATAATTATCAAAGCTAAACTATTACAAGTCACTCTGACAATTCTGGCTGCTATCTCTGTAACTGTTCCTAATATCTCTGTTGCTGGAACGAATACAAGAGCTAACTCGATCGAGCTGCCATCTACATCTCAATTAAAAATTAATCTCAGGGGTAGTTATTACCAATCCAGTGGCAATCAATTTATCGAAGGGAACGATCGAGTTCGGGGCATTCATCCATTTGAATGTACTGAATTTGCCTACGGTAGAGCGATCGAACGTGGCTTAGTCAAGAATAAACAAGGCATTGGGGTGGTACTCAATGGTGACGCGCATACCTGGGACGATCGCATTGCCGATAGTAGTTATCGCAGTCGGCTCAAAACTAGAGTGAGAGCCAATAGCTTGGTCGTGTGGGAAGCCAATCTCCAATTTCAATGGAGTGAGGGAAATATGAACTATACTTCCACCACCGATCCGACAGCGGGACATGTAGCATTTGTCGAAAAAGTTTATCCTGATGGCTCTTTTCTGATTAGTGAGGGTGTTCACCAATCCCAACCGAGTATTCGACTAATCAAAGGACAGACTCCACAAGCTAAGGCAGCTAAGTTTATTTACTTGTAATTATGGCAATTAGCGGGAGATCGGGTGCAATTGTAGTTCTAAGATCGATCGATGATGAGGAATGAGGATTTAATAATATCCAAATCTGCGCTCATCGCAACCTGTGGGTAGGGGCAATTCATGAATTGCCACTACCCACTCAATTTTGTGCCACAACGTTTGCAAAAACTAGCATCGAGATCGTGACTTGCTAGTTGACACTTAGGACAAGCTAAATTTACCTTATTAGCACTTTTAGCAACTTGTTTAATCAGATCCCCTAATTGCCAAGGAATCAGGGCGATACCAGATAAAATCATTAAAACCGTCATCAATTTGCCAGCATCAGAAATCGGTGTAATATCCCCAAATCCTACCGTTGTCATTGTCGCGACGGCAAAATAAACGGCATCGAAAAAAGTACCAAATTTGGGATTGACAGGATGCTCGACTTGATAAATCAGTCCTGAATAAATAAAGATAATCGAGAAGATCGTAAATAAAATACGAGTGACGATCGAGCTATCCTCGCGATCGAGATTACCGAAGAGAGCTTTACCCTCAATAAATCGGAGTAATCGCAAAATCCGAAACCAACGGAGAATCCGAATAAAGCTGACATCGGTGATGCCAGTCAACATTGGCAGAATTGCAATCAGATCGATGAGTGAATAAAAACTAAACAGATATTTTAATTTGGCTGGTGCGGCGATGAAGCGCAGTAAATATTCAACAGCAAAAACATATAGAATAATCAGATCTACTTTGGCAATGAGCGATCGCAGATCTGGCGAGAGGGGATATGTTTCGGCGATAAAAATCCCCGTAGATACTAAAACTAATCCGGTAATCAGTAAATTGACGATGCGACCGATCGGATGTTCGAGATCTTCTAAGTAGAGCGAGATTTTATCTGCAAGAATCATAGTGAAGTTTGAGAATGCAGGGCAGGTTAAATCGGTTGACAGTCGATCGAGACAGGTGTGCTCGGCAGCAAAAATAAACTCGTTATAATGATAGCTAGCTAGAGTAGTCGATCGACCACTAGCAGAGATGAGTGCAAACAACCATTACCCAATTTGTGAACGATTATGGCTAAATGGGATGCAGGCCGGTTTTTAAATACCGTTAGCTATTTTGAAGCAATTCCGGTCGTCAGCGATGTACGACGCTGGCTGACTGGTGGAGCGAATCGTCAATCTACCACTGATGGAGGGAGAGCTGTGGGTAAAATTTTGGTAGTAGGTGGGATGAGTGAAATCGGCCAATTAGTGGTCGAGCAATTAGTCAAAAGTGGTTATCAGGTGAGAGCCGCGATCGCCGATCTGAGCATGACACCGTTTAGTGTACCTGCAAATGTAGAGTTTGTCCGTGTAGAGCTTGATGATAGTAGTACGGGTAATCATAGCTTTACCGATCGAGTCATGCAAGATGTCCGATCGATTATTGTCTGTCCGGAAGCGGGACATGCTTTAGCCGCTACAGCTTTGGACAATTTGACGATGGCGGCAATTACCTATTTACCTACAGATAATCAATTAGAACTGTTTGATTTTACCAACCCGACGATCGATCTTCAGGCTACTTGGGGAGCTGTGGATGATGTGGTAATGGGTGGGGTGAGTGAAAGTGGGATGCGATTGAAAGCAGGTATTGCAGTTTTTAGTGGCAATGTGTCGATCGAAAATTCGGGTGGATTTGCATCGGTACGGACGCGAAATTTTGAGCCGAGTCTCAATTTAAGTAATTATCAAGGCATCGAATTATACATCAAAGGTGACGGCCAAAGATACAAAATCTTCCTGCGAACTGAGACGAAATGGGACGGAGTTGGTTATGCATATTCTTTTGATACGATCGCCAATGAATGGATGACGATTCAAGTTCCATTTGCCGATTTAGTACCGATTTTTCGAGCGAAGACAGTCAGCGATGCACCGTTGGATACTACCCAGATCTGTTCGTTGCAATTAATGCTCAGTAAGTTTGAATACGATCGCGCCCTCAACCCGCGATTTACACCAGGTTTATTTTCCGTGGAGATTGCCTCAATTTCTGCTTATGGTGGCGCAATCGTGCCGCAACTAGTTATCATCGATCCAATGCCAACTTCAGCAGACCTAATTGCCAAACTTCAGGCTAGTAGCTTGTCATACTCGATCGTCCAAGCGGTTAGTTTAGCACCCAAGATGGTGGCAGAGATTGCCGTCAAATCGATCTCACAACCAGAAGCAGTCGGTCAAATTTTAGGGCGTTAAATCGATCGAGTTTTTGATTTAGCTCGTTAGGTAAATCGAAGATCAAATTTAGGCGCGAAACAATCTCAGGAACTCTACGTCTCCACACTATGACTTAGGGACGATTGTCTATTACTAAAGAATACCAAAACGCTCGACCAATGCGAGCGGTAGATTCGGTTATAGCAGTAAGGCGATCGTCACAGAGTATAATCAATCGATGCACTAGCGATAGTCATCATTAGCTAATGGAGCGGGAGCCAAGACCATGAAACCAACCAGCATTAATTCTGGAGTTATTGCCATATTGTGTGCGCTCAGCGTGGCGGGAATAGTAGCACCAGCGATTACTGTTACTCCCCCTGCTAAACCTCCAGCCACCATCAAGACACCGCTCCCCACTAAAGTCACCCCGCTCCCAAAAGTTACCCCATCGCCAAAATTTACTCCCCCTACCATCACTCCGAGCGCGACCCCAGCAGCTAGTCCCCAGCCTTCAGTGACTACTCCCAGTGGCCCCCCATTAGTCGTCGTCCCGACACTGACACCAGCGACGCTCAAAAGTTTCACGACTTTGTATGCACAGGTATTAGCGGTCAAATTCACACCCGATCGACAGCGAAAAATTTCGCAACGGTTGAGAAAGGAATGGATGACTAATTTGGGACTACGCAATACTGTCTTCCAAACCATCGCGCTCGAACCACAAATCGCCAAGGCTACTCCCGCCGATCTCATTCAACTTCAGACTAAACTAGTCGCAAATCTGCGCCAACAGGTACTCGATGGCGATGCCGATGCACTCTGGCTGGTATCTTTCTATGATGCGTCACCCAAAAATTGGCTCGCACCTGGCAAACCACCGTTAACGCGGATGACTAGTGACATGAGCGCGGAAGTGCTGTGTTTTATGGTCAATGAGGTCATGGGCAAATCTGTTGTCAGTAACGATCTGAAACTCAAAAATGCGATCGCAGCCAAACTCACCGCCGAATACCCGAAAATTTCTGCCGATGCCAAACAAGAATTATCTAGATTACCTGCAGGTTGGCTGACATTTAAAGATAGTGAATGGTTTAGGCGCGGCGATTATTTTCGCGAACAAATGCGCATTCATTGGGGGCAAAATCTCGAAGCTTATATCCCCGAAATCAAAGCAATCACGAAACTCAGAACCGATCGATTGACAAAACTCAAAGCCGATCCTAAAGTTCAATGGTCTAAACTCAACTCAATTCAACGTCAATCTGCTTTGCAGAAAACAGACTTAGAATTTCAAGCTAGCACTCGGACTCTCCCCCCAGTCAAAATATTTCAATTAGCTAATTATATTAATACCATGCAAGTTGGTAATGCGATCGGGAATTCACCGATGCGCTACTATACCCCTGCTCCCACTGTTACTCCTACTCCTAAGCCAAGACAACGGCGATCTTTAGACAATAAAAATCCTACAAAATAGTTAATTGCTAACCATTAATATTTTATTAGATTCTAGTGCGATCGACATTGTATCGTTCTGCTAATGTGTACGAGATTAAAGTCGAGTAAATTTCTCCTGTCAATGGCATAACGATAGCTACCAGGCCGAAAAATGCATAGCGTTAAACATCTCCTTAACTCTTTTGGTGGGCAGTGCCCACCCTGAATTTTCCTAGCTTCAACTAGATAATATCAATACTCCCAACTCCCAATCCCCAACTCCCAACTTCTCATGCGTATTCTTGTAACTGGTGCCAGCGGTTGTGTCGGTCATTATATCAGCGAAACTCTGATCCAAAATACCGATCACGAACTATTTCTATTTGTTCGTAACCCTGCCAAGTTGCAAGTAGATATTAACGCACGCCCTGGTATTCATGTCGTCATCACCGACATGATGGAAATTGAAAAGCAGGCGGGGTTACTCAAAACGATCGAAGTTGCTGTCCTCACAGCAGCAGGTTGGGGCGGCCAAGAAGCATTCGATATTAACTATACGAAAACTCATGCCTTATTCGATTTATTCGATCCACAAGTGTGTCAGCAAGTCATCTATTTCTCGACCCAAAGTGTCCTTGATCGCCAGAATCAATTATTACCAGAAGCAGGTAAGATCGGGACGGATTATATTATGTCCAAACATCAGTGCTTGGACAAATTAACCCGCGAAAAAAATGCCCCTGATGGCGCACAAAGTATCGCATCAAAGGTTACGACAGTCTTTCCCACCCTCGTCTTTGGTGGTGATAACACCAAGCCCTATTCCTACCTATCTGCCGACTTGCCAACCATCTCTAAATATGCCGGACTATTGCAATGGTTTAGCGCGGATGGCAGCTTCCACTTCATTCATGGCAAAGATATCGCCGAAGTGGTCAGACATCTAATCGCCCATCCCGAAATTGCCGATAAATTCGATCGCCGCATCGTTTTGGGCAATCAATTAGTTCAGGCGGATGCTGGCATCAAAGAGATTTGTGCCTACTTTGGCAAAAAAAGTCCCTTCCAGATTCCGTTATCGATCGGGCTGACCAATTTCTTCATTAAGCTATTTAAGATCCAAATGGCCGAATGGGATCGCTTTTGTCTGAATTATCGACACTTTAGCGCGACCAATCCCGTTAGTCCCGCCACCTTTGGCTTACCAACTTACGCCCCGACGATTACTGATATTTTCCGCACGCGCGGTCTGGTTAGCAACGCCAAGTAGTTACTTGAGCGGTGTGGTACCGACACGGTGCCAAATCGGTGGCTGTCGCGACCGACATGGCAAACCCTCTACTCTAGGCGATTTAGCGCAATTCTCAGCTGATAAATTTTTTTAAGTATTGTTACCTGTCGGTGATACAATCGATGGTGGTCGATCAGGATCGAATAACACCAAACTACTGTGAACTCTACTGATGAAACACCTCAACCGACAGAATTAGTTGGTGAGGACACTACGCCAGAGCAATCTAGCGTAACACAATCTTCAGAAGACTCGATGGGTGAGTATCAGCAGCTCAAACGAGAGTTGTATCTGATTACTCTAGCAATTACTACTGTGGCATTTGTCACTGTAGCATTCGTCTATGAATTGAGGGTCGCCCTCAATTACCTTTTGGGTGCAGTCGCAGGAGTAGTGTACTTGAGGCTGCTAGCCAAAGATGTAGATCGAATTGGCAATGAATCCAGTAAGCTCAGTTTAAATCGTCTGGCTCTATTCGTAGGCTTGATGCTGGTAGCGGCTAAATGGCACCAACTGCAAATTCTGCCAGTCTTTTTAGGATTTTTGACCTATAAAGCGGCACTGTTAATCTACCTCTTGCGGACAATCTGGCTCACCGAGTGAAATCTGTCGAGTCTAGCCAGCACGAGATCGATCGCCAAATTGCAAAGATCTTTTTTTTGCAATATTGGTCAACAATCACCCAGAAACGCCTCCTAGATGCACATGTTAGATGGTTCAAACATCATAAATTCCCTGCCCTTAGCGGCATTGGATGTCGGTCATCACTTGTATTGGCGACTAGGCGATCTTCAACTCCACGGTCAGGTGTTCCTCACCTCTTGGTTTGTCATTGGGTTGCTGCTGATCGCAGCAATTGCCGCTAATCGGAATGTTCAACGCATTCCCAGCGGGATTCAAAACCTGATGGAGTATGCCCTGGAATTTATCCGGGACTTAACCAAAAACCAAATTGGCGAAAAGGAATATCGTCCTTGGGTTCCATTCATCGGTACCCTATTTTTATTCATCTTTGTATCCAATTGGTCTGGAGCGTTACTCCCGTGGAAGCTGATTCATCTGCCATCAGGCGAACTAGCCGCACCAACGAACGACATCAACACCACGGTAGCATTGGCATTGCTCACGTCCTTAGCTTATTTTTATGCAGGTTTCCGCAAACGCGGTTTGGGATATCTAGCTAAATATATTCAACCGACACCAATCCTTTTACCGATTAATATCCTCGAAGACTTCACTAAACCGCTGTCCCTAAGCTTCCGTTTATTCGGAAACATCCTCGCAGATGAATTAGTGGTCGGTGTACTAGTATTACTAGTTCCGTTTATTGTCCCGATGCCAGTTATGCTATTAGGGTTGTTTACTAGTGCGATCCAAGCATTGGTATTTGCGACACTAGCTGCTGTCTACATCGGTGAAGCGATCGAAGGTCACGGCGAACACGAAGAGGAACACTAGTTTCCCTTTCGTCTACCTCCCCTCATCCGAGGGTAAGTTTGGGGCGGATGGCAGTACATACTGACCACCCTCAGTTAATAGCGAATGCTGTTAGCTAAATCGATTAATATTCTCAACCATTTTTTTAAGGTAAACACATCATGAATCCTACTGTTGCTGCTGCTTCTGTTATTGCTGCTGCTCTCGCTGTTGGTTTGGCTGCAATCGGCCCTGGTATCGGTCAAGGTTCCGCTGCTGGTTCTGCTGTTGAAGGGATTGCGCGTCAACCCGAAGCTGAAGGCAAAATTCGCGGTACCCTGCTGCTCTCCTTGGCA
>NZ_JANNDR010000306.1:0-5301 GCF_031378165.1 Chamaesiphon sp. OTE_75_metabat_556 | reverse complement strand
ACGATCGAGGAGAGGGGCTACGCCAACGCATTACCCTAGATATCGAGATCAAAGAAGAAGGATATGAAGAGCGAGTTATTGCCTTAGCAACGAAGTATTTAAGCTATGCTAGTTTTGTCATCAAATCTTTTAATGATGCCTCAGTTAGAAAAATCAAAGATCTCGACCCTCAAATTAAAGTAGGGTTACTACTGGGAAAAGTTACTGGTAAATTTCCATTGTTGAGTATTTTCGCTCAATTTTTTCCAGAATACCGAATTTTTAAAACTGGAGCAGATTTTGTAGCACCACATTTTCGGCTGTTAAGATTTGGGTTTTTGTGGCGGATGAAGTTAATGAATAAAGAAGTATTCGTCTGGACGGTTAATGAAGAACGCCGACTATTGAAGCTACTCAAAAGTAAATATATTGCGGCGGTCATTACCGATCGACCAGAGTTAGCCTTGGAAATTGTCGATCGGCTCGACAAATCTCGATCGGCAACTCGACCCAAAGTACCCATGTAAATCCATAAACCACAAAAATTTAAAACATATCTGCTGGGTCTGCTGCTCGCAGTTTGCGAACGGCGATCGCGCCAGAAATAGTACACATAATCATCGTCAAAATCAGGACTGTAGTTGCACGAGCAACGGTCATTAATAGTGGCAAACTAGTTGCATTGCGCGTCATTGCATAAAGTCCGACGGCAGCTAACATGCCAGGAAAAAAACCAACGATTGAGAGAATAATTGCTTCTTGAAAAACGACGGTCAGCAGATAAAAATCTGTATAACCCATCGCTTTAAGGGTGGCATATTCGGATAAGTGGTCGGCGACATCGGTATAGAGAATCTGATAAACGATCACGATCCCGACGATAAAACCCATGATCGTGCCAAGGGTAAAAATAAACCCGATCGAGGTACCACTTTGCCAGTAGCTTTTCTCAAATTCAATAAACTGCTCTTTGGACATGACTTTGACATCGCTGGGTAGATAGGCATCGATCTCGGCAACCGCTGCTTTAACATCGGCACCTGGTTTGAGCTTAATTACCCCGACATCAATTAAGCCGCGATCGCGTTGTTTGAACAAGCGGGCGAAATTGGTATCACTTGTCATTAAATTACCATCTGCACCAAAGGAGGCACCAAGAGTAAACAAACCACCAACGTCGATTTTTCTGCCATCTATTTCGGTTTGAACTTTTTGGCCAGAGTTAAATATTTTAGGGATATCGCCAAATTGTTCGCGAGATTTTTCGTCGAATAGATAGGTATCGGGCAATTGCATTTTGGCAATGTTTTCACTGATACCTGGAAGCTGAAATAATTGTTTGTCGGCGGGGTTAAAGCCGACCACCATAATCTGGCGGGTATTTTTTTCGATGGGATTTTTCCAGATGCCAAAACCGAGGTAGATGGGTGTAACTGATTCAACATCTTTGAAGGCGAGGGACTGATACAGTCGCCGTCGGGGAAAGGATTTCATGGCAATTAATGCCGTCGATTGGGGGCTGACGAGGAAGACGTCGCCGTTGACGTTGGTGTGAAATTTGACGGCACTATCAAAGAGGGCGTCGCGAAATCCGAGTTGCATGAACATCAAAATATCGGCGAAGCTAATACCAGCGATCGCTACTAATAATCGAATTTTTTCATGGCTGAGTTGCAACCAGGCCAGCGGAATTTTTTTAAACATTATTCACTATTTACGATCCACTATTCCCTATTCCCTATCTCCTATTCCCTACTGAGTATTAATCGTGACGGCAATCTTAGAATTAGTTAATCCCTTAACAACGTTGCTATCGGTAGGATCGATTGCGATTTTAACTTCGACCACACGGGAATCAGAATCAGCAGCGGGATCTGTATTGAGGACATCCTGTTTGCCAATTTGGAGTCCGATATAGCTGACAGTCCCTTTGAGATTTTGAGAGAATGCGCCGGATTCACTTTTGATGGTGGCAGCTTGTCCGACTCGGAGTTTGCGGACGTCGCTTTCATACACTTCGGCGACGGCAACCATTTGACTGGTTTGACCCATTTCGACAATGCCATTAGTTCCTGTAGCTTCTCCCGCACGGGTATGGACTTTGAGGATTTCACCAGCTATCGGCGCACGCACGTATGCTTCGGCAAGTTCGGCTTGAGCTTGGCGGGTGGTGGCTTGGGCGCGGGCAAGTTCGGCTTGAGCACCAGCGACATCGACGGGTCGGACTTCGGCGATTTTAGTTAGAGTAGCCTGGGCGGCAGCGATTTGTTGGTTGGTGGTGGCTACGCTGGTATCATAGTTGGCTTTGGCTTCGGCCAGTTGTTGTTGGGCGGTGCTGGTGATTTTCTGTTGGGTGGCTTTATTTTCGATAATCTGCTGGTTGAGGGTGGCAACAGTCTGATTGTATTTGGACTGAGCTTCAGCGATTTGTTGGCGGACAGTATCGACTTCGAGCCGTTTAGCATCGAGCCTGGTGGTTTCGATCACCCGATCGGCGTACAGTTGTTGAAAACGTTTGTAGTCTACTTCCGTATTCTTGAGTTGCGATCGCAGTCGCCCCAGCGTGGCTGCTTGAGTAGGTTTTTCGCCAGCGAGTTGAGCATTGAGAGACTCGATTTTGCCAGCTTGGGCGGCGGGTTCCCATTTGAGTTGGGCGACGAGACGGGCTTTGGTAGCTACATAGGTTTCCTGATTGCCTTGGAGTTGGCTTTTGAGTCGATCGATCTCAGCTTTTTGAGCGCCGATTTCCCCTTGTTTGGCTCCAGCTTTGACTTTATCAAGATTGCTTTGCGAGACTTTAACGTCTTCTTGAGCTTTGGATAGAGCTGCTTCCAAGCGTTGCCGATTGTTGAGAATGGCGATTATTTGCCCCTTGGTAACTCGATCTCCTTCTTTAACGAGCAATTGTGAGATCGTACCCTGCCCGCTCTGAGAACTGGGTGCGGAGATTTTGATGACTTGACCTAATGGTTCCAACCGCCCTAAAGATGTTACTGCTGTGGCTTCGGCAGGTTTGGGAGCCATCGGGGTCACAGCTTGGGTCGTAGCTGGTTTTTGGGCAAAAATCCCAGCATAGTGCAATCCGGCTGGCAACAGCAACAGCGCGGCTGCCGAAGCACCAATGGCAATCCAGCGGGTGACAGGATTCATGCCCTTGAATTTATCGACTACAAAGTTATCTTGTCCCATAGCTGATGAGTTACCTGTTGTTGTTTCCCAGAGGATTTTACTTACTCGTTAGTTAGTTTAACGCACAAATAAAATATATGTCAATAAAGTTACAATCCCTAGACCCTATGCCATAATAGGATTATAGATACCGCTTTATACCTACCATTTAGTTAAATAATCTGTTGCATCTTCTTATATAATGCCCGTAATTAATAAGCAAAAGACTACCAAGACAGCTAACCTCACCCGTAATTCCGAAGCGACGAAAAACCAACTCTTGGATGCCGCTGAGGCTGAGTTTGCCGGAACTGGGTTAATTGCCGCCCGATTGGACACGATCGCCGCTCAAACAGGTGTGACCAAGGCGACGATCTATTATTATTTTTCAAGTAAGGAAGAATTGTATCGAGCAGTCTTAGAACGTTGTTTTACAGAGGCTTTAGAGATGATGGAACAACTTCAGCTCGATTGTTTGCCTCCTGATGCCGCACTTGTGAGGCTGCTAGAGCAAATGCTCTGTTGTATGTCTGAAAACCCCCGCATTGGCAGTATGCTCTCGCTAGAAGCGATTCAAAATAAGGGGAAGTATTATCCCAAACAATTAGGGGATCTATTGTACGGTACGATTATCGAGATTTTAGAACAGGGGATGAGCATCGGTGTATTTCGCGAATTAGAACCCCGACATACGGCTGTCAATATCGTCGGTATCTGTACTTTCTATTTCACAGCTCAGGAAAATCTCAAATACCTTTGGCCAGGTAAACGGTTGCTAGGTAAAGAGCTGCTGCAACGTCATACTCAAGAATCGATCGATCTAATTATGGCAGGAGTCAGAAATTGATAATTGCTAATTGCGGATGCAATCACGGGGAAGATACCTTGAGCATGTGTTGAACCAAGCAGATGATTGATAATTAAACTCCCATCTCCTCGATCCTAACTCAATGACATATTTTAAGTTTGAAGCTGATTTTGTTGATTCTTTACGCTGCATTCCGATGATCGTGCGGCTGAAGTTGGATACTTGTGGTGTGAAGTTAAAGTTGGCTGAATGGAATCGATTTGCACAACCCGAATGTCAACAACTAGTCGAACTGCCATGCGATCGAAAACCAGAAATTACCGCTTACAAAGACTATGTGAGTCAATTAATTTCTCAACATACCGGACATGAGGCTAGCTTACTCGAGATCGATCCGCAGCCACCGTGGTCGAACGATCGTGAGATTCCAGAGAGCGTGACGACTAAAGCTGCCCAAGAAAGTGTTAACATCGATTTATCAAAATGGGCAAATCTGACAACTATTCAAAGATTTGCATTAATCAAGTTAACTCGATCGCAACATGAAAACAATAATTTCCTGCCAGCAGTAAAAGAATTTGGACTATTAAATTAATAAATAATTCTCTACCCTCTACCCTCTACCTAGATGCTAACCTTTAAACCTAAAAATCAAGAATTAGTAAATGTTGACAGCAGTAATTTCGACGATAAGATTGTAGTTGAAGTAAGCCAGCTCAATCATTATTTTGGAAAAAGTAATCTTAAAAAACAAGTTTTATTTGATATCAACCTCCAAATTGGTAAAGGTGAAATCGTACTAATGACGGGGCCATCTGGTTCCGGTAAGACTACCCTGCTGACGCTATCGGGTGGATTGAGATCGCCTCAAGAGGGCAGTATGAAAGTATTGGGCGTGGAAATGGTGGGTGCTAGCAAACGCAAGGTCATCGAAGTGCGGCGAAATATCGGCTACATCTTCCAAGCACACAACCTACTCAAATCCCTGACTGCTCAACAAAATGTCCAGATGGCGGGACAACTTCATGCCAATATGAGCAGCAAAGAAATCAAAGACCGTGCCACGGAAATGCTCGATGCCGTCGGATTGGGCGATCGCAAGTCCTACTACCCCGATAACCTGTCTGGGGGTCAAAAACAGCGCGTCGCGATCGCCCGTGCCCTGATGAGCCATCCGAAGCTGGTACTGGCTGATGAACCGACTGCGGCTCTAGATGGGAAATCGGGACGAGAAATCGTCGAGATCATGCAGAAATTGGCAAAAGAGCAGGGGACGACAATCTTGATGGTGACTCATGATAACCGGATTCTGGACGTGGCCGATCGAATCGTCCATCTCGAAGATG
>NZ_JANNDR010000300.1:0-14515 GCF_031378165.1 Chamaesiphon sp. OTE_75_metabat_556 | reverse complement strand
CGAATCGTCGTGTAGTTAGCAAAGCTGGGCTGTTGGGATCGAAACCCAACAGCTAACTCTCAACCCCGTTGCGACAACACGAACAAACTGATAAAGTCAGGGTATTTCCACGCTCAAACTGTTGGTGATACCCCGTGAACCAAACTCAAGCTACTAATATATCGACATTGAAAGCCGAGATCGCTCGGTTTCGTGACGAACTCAGTACCCGCGACAAACTCGTCCAGCAACTCTCTCAAGAACTGTTTCGGCTAGTCAAAGATCATACGCCTTATGCCCCCAGACCAGAAGTAGCTGGCGACTATCGTGCCGAAGTAAGATTGCTGCGCGAACAACTCCAAGGCGTCGAGCATCAAGTGCATTTTTATCAAGACCAGCTCCAGCGGCGAGATGTCGAGATTCAGGAACTGCGCCAAACCATCCGCGAATTGACAGCACGCGGGCAGATGTTGGAGCAAGTCATTCGGGAGCTACCCAAAGTGTATACCCGCAAATTTGCCGAACGCTTGGCACCAATTAAAGACAAAATTATGTCGTTGCAGAGTGAAAACCGCCAACTGCAAGCCGACTTGGTATCGGTGACAGATCGGATGGCTGCGAGAGGGATCGAGCTATCGAACCCAACTACCGAACTCAAATTGGATCTCCCAGACATCAGCCAACAGCCTTCGCCTCATGCATTGACTGTCCTCAGTCATGCCTAAAATTGTGGTCATCCTCGATGACACATCAGCTAGTCAAAGGTTGGGTGTCGCCATGCTCAGATCGATCGGCGAGCTGGTTGATTCAGTTGAATTTGTCACTGTGGCCAATCTACCAACAGTTGCGAGTCCCAGGGCGATTTATTGTCCGATGACCTTAACTGTACCCCCAGCTTTTCAATTCTGGGGACAATCGATCGGTCAAACTTGTCAGCAGATTGATCTCCTCCGTGACCTAGTAGCCACTACAATCGGGTTCAAAGTTGGCGATGGGGGTAATCTGTGGTTGCCGATAATTTGGACGTCTGGCGACCCAATTTGTGATGAGGCGATCGGCAAAAGTGAGGGGGATAATTATCGACAACCAATTCACCTCGATGAGATCGCGTTACGATCGATCTCCCAGTTTGGCTGTCAATTACTCACCCAACTGAATGCCCCGCCAGCGACTTATCTGGTGCAATTTAGTCAGACTGATGCAGGAATAATGTTCGATCGATTATTCCCGTTTCCGGCAATACCTGCACTCGCGAGTGTTGGCGTTCGGCAGCCAGATTTGTTCGATTGTCATTGGCGATGTATCACTAACCAATCGATCGGCAAGATCTCTTCAAAGTAAATCTATATTTTCACTCTAAATCCCACTCGATTCTGTGCCACTAGTTGAGTCCAAAAGACTCAAGTTGACGTTGTGCAAAATTTTGGTGAGGTAACTTTGCTACAGCCGCCCGATTATCGCATTCTAAAACGATTCTGGCTTCGATCTTGGGTAATAAACTATCCCATTGAATATTGCTGAGATCTTCAATCAGGGAGATTTCTAGTTGTTCGGTGATGTCTAGATCTGCCTCCATCATCAGATTCATGGCAATGCTAGAGATAAACATTTGTGCATCTTCGAGATCGATGTTCGTGGTATCGATTAGGAGCGTAGTATTTTGAGAATCGGGTTGAGCCGCTAAAGTTTGGATGACTTGTTGCAACTCCAAGCCAACAGCTTCTTCTGACTGGCTCCAATCAGGGAATACCATCAAATTGATATCTCTCAAGCAGAGATTTTTATTTAATTTGTCTACAGCATATCGATCGACGAGTTCTGTAAATAGCCTACCAATTTTAGCTGAGTAACCGCGACTATCCAAGCAGCTCGGATTATTTTGCATCTTGGTTTGAATTTCAGCTCGCTTTTGATGGCGTAGTTCTGGATTGATACCAAGATTGACGGCTAATTGAATATAAGACTCTTCACTATCAGCCACCAAATCGGCGATTTCTAGCGATCGAATCATGGCAGATCCCATTGCCGATCTAAAGCTGTTGCCCTGTCTAGCGATAACTGGTAAGTTAACTTGGAGTGGCTCGATCAGCGAAGTTGTGCCGGCAAAAGGATAGGAATCGAGATAAATATCAGCAAGTTTGAAATATTCTTTGAGATCCTCCCGATTTGGTACTGGTTGGGGATCTAAAGCGAGGATTCGATCGGCTGATACACCATATTCAGCAAAGATTTGATGTAGATGTTGCTCGAAAGCTTGCTTGGGATAATCAGTAGACCAATTTGGTCCAAATGGGAATAAAATAATTATTGAATTAGGCACATCTGCCAGAATTTTTGCCCAGGTATGAATGAGTTCGGGAATAATTTTATAGAAGTTAGCACCAGAAGTAAATACAATCTTATCTTCAGCAATCCCTAACTGTTCGCGATCGATATTAACACTCGACTCTTCCGCATAGTCTCCATAGCTAAAACAATGAGCCGCTCCTGGCAATTGAATTAATTTTTCTCGATATTGCTCCTGAGCATTAGGCGCAGGATCGGTAAATGTCCCAGAGATAAAATAATCCATGTGTCTCATCCCCGTTGTCGCTACCGAACCACCACTGGTAATCTGAATGCGTGCTAAGCGATGGCTAGCTAACAGACAGATTTGATTAGTAACTAAGGTGACATTAGTTGCAAAAAATAGAATATCGAGATCGTCATTGCGAATGATATTTACTTGTTCTGTTAAGCTCGCTGGCAGAGTCACAAAAAAGTTAGCGGCACTCCGACAATATTGTTCGAGGGGATGGTTGGTTTGTTGGAATGAGTAGAGGACTACTTCAAAATCTCTACTCAGAAATTCATAGACAGGAAGTGTCGCAAAAGTTTCGGATGATGGATTAAAATGAGCAGCAATGATCCCGAGACGAATCTTTTGGCGATTTGGAGGTCGATTGGCAAAATCATAATCGATTTGACACTCATTTTGCTGAAGACTTAACTCGATAATTTCTGCCCGTTGGATATAGATATCTTTCAGATTTTCGGAATTAAAGTAGGCATGGATAAAATTAGCAGTTCTGGCAAAATTATCGACAACATCCCGTACCGAAGCACGCTCGACACTATCGAGCGTAGCTTGATGGAGGTAATTCATCCATTTTTGCAGATCTTGATAATATCGATCGGCTGCACCTAGTTTATCAAAATTGGGAGGAGTAGCTAGAAAATGCTGACATGCTTGGAGTAAGGAATCCCGATCGAGATTGCTGTTCGACCCAATACTCCCATTGGTTAGGATTTGATTTGACCATTCTATTTCGCGATCTGTATAGAGATTTGAATGTAAGCTAATAATTCTCGCAAATAAGGTTTGGATCTTTGCTTTGTTACTAACAAGATCCTGCAACATCGATCCGCGATCATGCTGTCGATAATAGAAGCAAGCCTTGGCTAAATGATAGCCGCTCCAACCACTTTCACAAGCTGAAATCCAGAACTCCCAATCCTCAAGACCCCCATCCATAATCTCTTTATACCCACCAACCGAGTCAAAGATTTCTCTTCGGAACAGGGAAGTTGCAGTTGCTTGATTATTTCTTAAAAAACGATCGAGATTAAATTCTCCATAGCCGATCGTTTCAGTTTTGGCACCAAAATACTGGACATCTGTATACACAAAACCAACTTCAGGTCGATGCTTTAAGATCGCGATCGAATCGGCAATAAATTCCGAACCGATCTGATCATCAGCATCTAAGCACAATATATATCGACCATTAGATCTGTGAATACCAGCATTTCTGGCACTAGCAAGACCACCATTGATTTTATCTACCAGACTGATTTTGTAGCCTTGATACTTTTCGATTAAGTAGGTTGCAATTTCGTTAGTATTGTCGGGGCTACCATCATTAACAATAATACATTCCCAATTACGATAATTTTGGTTGACAACACTGTCAACAGCTTCGGCTAAGAATGCAGCGTGGTTATAGCAAGGTATTACTACCGAAACTAATACTTGGCTACTTACGACTGGATCGAAAGTAGTGAAAACATTTGACATCAACTTATATAAAGATGGTAGATTTACACCATACTTTTCTTTTGATACTGCCAAAACAGCAGGATCTTGTAATAAATTAAATAGTTTCTCGGTTCCAGTCTTGCGAAATAATGGGGAAGTATAGTTTAGATAAACAAATGCTTTTTCTAGCTCATATTCGATGCCATCACTAAAGCTACTATTTCTAACTAAATCTTTGAATGCCTCTTTGAATAATTTTATAGATGTATGTCCAAAGAAATCTTTAACTAGGATTTCATATTCAAAACCCTCCCGATCTTTAGAGCTTTGAGACTGACTCAATGTATTACCATTGACCCTGTATTTTAATAGCTTTTCGGGAATGATGAATATTTCATATCCACGACCTAGCAGTTCGATCCACTTATGAAAATCTTGTGCCTGAATTGAAGACAAATTAAATAATCCACTGTCTACCAATGCTGACTTTTCCATGAAAGCAGTAGGGGCATTAACGTAATTGCCCCGCTCGAAAAAGTGTCTGAATATTTTAGCTCCTGATTGGTTATCTCTATTGAACCAATTTTCTTGAATATGTGGTTCACCAGAAAAAACTTGGCTGTCTTCATTGATAAAGTCTACCCAAGAAAAAACTACTACTTTACGATCAATCTCAGACAAATATTGATACTGTCTTGCTAACCGCTGTGGATAACAAACATCGTCGCCAGACATCAGGGCGATATACTTACCTTTGGCAACTAATATTCCTTGATTAGTTGCGGCACTGACACCTTGATTCTCTTGATAAATGTACTTAATCCGATCGTCTTTGAAAGTTTTGACGATCTCATCTGTGCGATCGATCGAACCATCATTAATAATAATTAGCTCAAAATCTCTAAATGTTTGATTGAGAACACTCTCGATCGATTCACTGATATATTTTTCGTGATTATAAGTGAGCATAATCATGCTCACAGATGGATTAGATAATGCCATATTCAAACACTCGGATTTTTTCGATGATATTTTGTAAATCTGCTTGATGGAGGTGCGGCCCCATCGGGATACTAATGATCTGATCGGCGAGACTTTCTGAGATCGGATATTTACCGATCTGCTGATCTTGCTTTGCTAGATAAGCATCTGCTAAATGAGGGGGGATTGGATAGTGAATTAAATTACCAATCTCGGCACTATCTAAATAAGTTTTGAGTCGATCTCGGTGCGGATGGGTGACTACAAATAGATGCCATACGGGGTCAGCCCATGCTGGCACATAAGGTAATTTTAAATCTATGACTTCAGCTAATTGAGTTAGATAGGACTGTGCTAATTGTTTGCGCCGCTGATTCCATTCATCTAGCTTCGTTAGCTTTACTCTCAAAAAGGCTGCTTGTAGCTCATCTAATCGCGAGTTAAATCCTTTAACTTCATTATGATACTTAATTCGCGAACCATAGTTACGGAGTAAGCAAATTTTATCTGCTAATTGCCGATCATTTGTGGTTACTGCACCACCATCCCCAAATGCACCTAAGTTTTTACCTGGGTAAAAACTAAAACCAGCAGCATCACCTAAACAGCCAACACGACGACCTTTATATAGCGCACCATGAGCTTGAGCAGCATCTTCAATTACCTTGATGCCGTGTTTTTTAGCAATTAAATTTATTGCATCCATATCGGCTGGTTGACCGTAAAGATGAACTGCAATTATTGCCTTAGTTTTGGAAGTAATCGCGATCTCGATGCGATCGGGATCGATATTATAAGTATTGGGATTTGGCTCAACTGGTACCGGGATTGCGCCAGTATAAGAAGCAGCTAACCAGGTGGCAATATAAGTATTTGCAGGCACAATTACCTCGTCGCCTTCTCCGATATCCATCGCCCGCAGAATCAAATGCAATGCTTCTAAACCATTACCAACACCAATAGCATATTGAGTTTCACAATAATCTGCAAATTCTTGCTCGAAGGTTTCCACTTCTCGACCGAGAATATACCAACCAGAGTCCATGACACGCTGATAGGCAGCATCGAGTTCTGCTTTTAATTCTAAATAAGGAGACTTTAGATCGAGAAATGGAATTTTCATACTTTACTACCTACAAAGCCTTTACAAAGTCTTGATAATCTCGGTAATAATCAGACTCATTATATAATTCTGATGCAATCGCCATGCAAACCGATCCAGAAGAAAAGTTGTCAATTTCCCGCCAAGTTAAAGGCGGCAGATAAAGTCCATAGTAAGAGCGATTTAGATGATAGGTTTGTTTGCAGATACCATCATTAACTATGACATCAAAGCTACCTGACATTGCGACTAAAAATTGTGCGCATTTCTTCAATGCATGTCCGGCACGATTAGAACCACCTGGAACATCATACAAATAGAAGACTCGTTTTGTTTCAAAGGGAATATGATTATTACTTTCAATAAATGTGAGATTCCCTCTTGGATCTTGAATCTTTGGTAGATGAATAATCCGGCACTGCTCGATACTCATGGTGATTTTCAGAGATAGCTCTCTTGGATAAAATATCAGGTATTATCTAAGATAGTACCCACAGACCCTCTCTAAATATCATCTATTAACTATTAGTAAAGGGAAGATAGTAAATAAGTTTCCCCTAAGAGTTGCGTGTAATTTGTCCATGACTTCTGGCTGGATTTCCATACCACAGTTCGCCGTCAGGAATATCTTTGGTAACAACGCTGCCAGCTCCGATCATCGCGTCTTCACCGATCGTTATGCCACAGACGATCGTGGCATTTGCACCGATCGAAGCACCCTTTTTGATGATGGTTTTGGCAAATACATCTGGATATACCTTGGATCTGGGATACTTATCATTAGTAAAGGTTGCATTTGGCCCGACGAATACATTGTCTGCGATCGAGATGCCATCCCAAATTTGCACTCCAGATTTGATCGTGACATTATCACCAATGAAAACATCATTTTCGATGAAGCAGTGAGAGTTGATATTACAGTTAGATCCGATTTTTGCTCCCGCAAGAATAACTGAATATTGCCAAATCTTGGTGCTGCCACCAATTGATGTAGTCGCGACGTCAGCCGTCGGGTGAATAAATATCTTTTGGTTATCAAACATAATGCTTGTAGATAGCACGCTAGACTTGATTTTCGCTAATCGCTAACGAAGATCGTATGAATTTAGTGTACCCATATGTCTTGAGATTAATTACCCACAGCCAGTATTTTTAATCTAGTCTGTAAAGTACGCACTGCAATTTGCGTAAATTTGACGAACGAGGCTATTTTTTTAATACTAGCTGACTGCGGCGATCGATATTTACGGTCAGTATGTCAAAAACTATTTATTATTTTGGATCTGCTGTTTTTGCTGTGCTGGCTTCACATTGCCGGTGTTTTTGCCTTCCGTTATCTGTTTATCGATCGCCGCCAGCAATTCTTGATACTGCTGCTCCTTGGGATTGAGTTTGACGAGTTGTGCGAGGGCAGTTCTGGTACCAGCGATATCACCACTTTTGAGCCGAATTGACACCAAACCTTTAAGTGCGGTTTGATTATTCGGTTCGCGTTGTAAAACTGCGGCAAAACCTTTCTCTTCGGCTGCAAGTTGGGCACTCTGAGATTGGGCAGCTTTTTCAGTGGCGGCGGGTTCGTTCATCGAACCGCCAATCAAACCGCTCAATCCGGCGACACTCGAACCAAGAAAAGCAAGACCTGCAAGAATTACAAAAACTTTTGTAAATTTATTTTGTTCCATAGTTCGGTCTGTTTGAGGTAGGTGGATGCAGAATGCTGATGTCTCGATTTCCGTAAGCGCAGAGCGCAGGCTCCGCCAACGCGTAGCGTCTCGTTCGCACAGCGTCTCGGAGAGAAGAGAAGGCAGACCAAAGGTCATCGAACCCCAGCTATTCTTCTAACTTACCAACTTTCGGCGATTAACTATCATTTTGGCGAAGTTACCTAAAATCTATGTCAGTATCTACACAAACTTCAGCGAGGGATAAATTCGGCGTACAGTTATCCCAATTATCACCGACGCTATTCGGCCAGCTTGGCTGTATCGTCGGCGCATTTGCCGCGATCGTCTATCTGCAAATTCCCCAACTTGCAGCGATTAAGGAGCGGAGCGAAATTATGGACAAGTCGCTGCTGCGAACAGCAGAAGCGCAAACCAAAGTCCACCTCTCACTCGCCAAAACCCTGCCGACGTTTGGATTTCATAATCTGGTCGCCGATTGGTACTTCATCGATTTTATCCAGTACTTTGGCGATACCGACTTGCGAAAAAAGGCTGGCTATGGGGCGGCGATGGAGTATTTTGATGCGATCCTCGATCGCGACCCCCGCTTTCTGGCTGCTTATTTTTACTTGTCGAGTACTGGCTCGATGTATGCTGGCGCACCAGAACGATCGGTTAAAATCATGGAACGTGGCTTGAAATCACTATCACCGCAAGTACCCGATCGCGGCTACTATATTTGGAGGCTCAAAGCCGTAGATGAGTTACTATTTTTGGGGGATGTCCCTGCCGCTCGCAATTCGATGCAAAATGCCGCCAACTGGGCGCGGCAGTACTCCACTCCCGAAGGTAAAAATATTGCGCGACTTTCCCAAAATACGGCGACATATCTGGCTCGCAACCCTAACAGCAAACAAGCTCAATTTGATGCCTGGAATATGGTTTTAAGTGCCGCAGTAGACGATCTTGTCATCAAACGGGCGATCGCGGGCATCATCGCTACTGGTGGCAAGGTGACAACTACCCCGACCGGAGAATTCAAGGTTGAAGCTCCAGCTAAAGATTAGTGGATAGTGGATAGTGAACAGTGAATAGGATCGATTCTGAATCTTGAAAATTTTGCTGTAAATCATCTCATTCATTATTAAAGGGAGATAAGACAGGCTCTGTCAAACAAAATACGCTATTTAATCCAGCCACTATCAACTATTCACTATTCACTATCCCACCGCTTCATGGATCTACTAGAATACCAAGCCAAAGAATTATTCCGCGATGTCGGTATTCCCGTTTTACCATCGCAACGGATCGATCGACCGACGGATCTCAAGGCATTGCGGATTCCCTACCCGATCGTTTTAAAATCGCAAGTGAGCGTGGGCAATCGCGGTCGAGCTGGCGGGATTAGATTTGTCGAAAATACGATCGATGCAATCTCCGCAGCGCGGACGATCTTTAATTTGCCGATTTTGGGTGAATATCCCAAGGTGCTCTTGGCCGAGGCGAAATACAATACCAGCCAGGAATTTTACCTGGCAATCGTCATCGACAGACTTGCCTGTCGCCCAGTATTGCTCGGTTCTACCGACGGCGGCATGAATATTAATGCCATCCTCAATCAGATTCAGCAGGTAGTTGTCTATGAAGAGTTTTCTTCTTTTTATGCCCGCCGACTCGCGCTCAAAATGGGACTCCAGGGCGATCTGATGCTGGCTGTCAGCGAGATTATCGAGAAAATGTATATCTTGATGCGCGCTCAGGATTTGGATTTGGTGGAGATCAATCCGTTGGGTATCGATCTCAATGGCGCAGTGATGGCGCTCGATGGCAAAATTAGTGTCAATCACTATGCTGTCGGCAGACACCCCAATCTCCAACCGTGGCAAGTTATCGATGTCGCCCGCAATCGCCTGGGTACCCTATCGCCACTGTTTACCAATGTCGGGAATATCAGTATCCTCTGTAGTGGCAATGGCCTAGCTCTAGCCATGTTGGATGGCATCGCCCAAGGTGGGGGTCAAGTCGCTCAATGTATCGTCGTCGATCCTACCTGCACTCAAGAAATCCAGATTGCCCTCGCTCGGTTGGGCGTTTATCACAGCACCACGGAGTCAGAACAGCTCACTAGTCAGACTTCACCACCAGCGCAGCGCATACAAGCACCAGAGATCGATGTGCTGCTGATCGATTTTGTCGGCAGCGATATCGATAGTTGTCAGCAAGTGATGCAATATTTGCCTAACTGTCAAAATTTCACAACGATCTGGCGAGTTTTGGAACACGATCGCGATCGACTCGCAGGGCTGCTACCGTTGTCGATTAAACTTGTGACTAATTTCGATCGAGCGATCTCGCAAACGCTGGAGATTGCCAAGCAGAAAGATTAGGCTTTAGGTTTTAGTGAGTAAATAGAGTTTGAATATCTCCCCGCTCCCAACTCCCATACGGTGGTACAGCAACTCCCAACTTCCCGCTCCCAACTCCCAACTCCCAACTCCCAATGACCATCGATCTGCAACTAGATAGCCGCGTCCTCATTCAAGGAGTGGATAATCCCTTGGCACTGGCCGCAATTGGACGAATGCAAACTTATGGTACCAAGATCGCGGGCATTGTCAGTGCGGGACAAGGCGGCCAAAAACTTGGCGATTTGCCAGTCTTCGATCTCGTCGAAGAAGCCCAAAACGTCGTGGGACCGATCGAGACTAGTTTGATTTTCGTGTCTGCTTATCACGTCTTAGATGCCGCGCTCGAAGCCATTGCGGCAGGGATACCGCAATTAATCATTATCACCAGAGGCGTACCGCCACTAGATACGATCCGGCTGTTACGGCAGGCGAGTATTACCAATACCCTGATTCTCGGTTCGGGCAGCGCGGGCATTATCATTCCCGATCGATTATTGCTGGGTATTTATCAACCGCAATTGTATAGTCCTGGTAAAGTCGCCATCATCAGCCGTAATCAGAGCCTGACTGCCGAAATTGCTAGTGAATTAAATCAAGCTAATCTAGGTCAATCGATCGTCATCCATATCGGCAGCGATCCGCTGGTTGGCTCCTCCTGTCGCCTCTGGCTGGAATGGCTTCAGTCTGACCCGCTGACCGAATCGATCGTCCTTGTCGGCGATATTTGCTGGGATTCCGAAGCTGCAACGGCGGCTTACCTACTCACCCAACAGGGTAAACCTGTGGTTGCTTATCTGGCGGGAATTCATGCGAGTACGCCGCACCCTTTGACGGATGCTGCGATCGTCTTGAGTCATACTCTATCCAAACCGATTTATCACTCTGACACGATCCAACAACGGCTCGAAACGTATAAGCGGGCTAAAATTCCCGTCGCCAAAAAGATTGGGCAGATTCCTGGCTTGTTGAAGAAGTTGGGGAGTAAAGGGTAAAGAAAAGATGTATTTTTGGATGCTGCTGTTATCAGTCAGGGTTGCTTTCCCGTTTTTGACAACTTGTTCGCTTTTACACTATCGATCGAGCCTCAGTCCACAGATCGATAATTCCATCGGCTCCCGCCGCGACTAGAGTTTTACCATCGGTACTAAATGTCAAGGCATAAATTGAATTTTGCCCGCCACTGGGTTGACAAATTAAATTACCAGTAGCGGCATCCCAGAGACAAAGGCTAGTGTCACTACCACCAGAAACTAAAATTTGCGATCGAGGATCGAAGGCTAGGCTCCAAACCTGTTGATGTAGTTGGGTTAAATTGTGTTTAACAGTGAATTTTTGGGCGTCCCAGATTTGGACTTTACCACTTTGAAAACCTAGTGCTAGGTATTTCCCGTTGGGGCTAATGGCGATCGCTCGTACTAGATCTGCTAATAGTTTAACTGTATGTAATTGAGCTGTTTTCATCAGCCAAAAGAGGATTTGTTGTTGCGCATCCACCGCAATTAGATATTGACGATCTGGCGTAATTACCATGTAAAGGATTGGATTTCCATGCTCGATCGTTTGTATCTGGGATTTCTGCTCGGTGTCCCAGATTTTGACAATACCTTGTCGATCTCCGGTGGCTAGATAAGTAGAATCTGTGCTCAAAGCAAGGGATAAAATCCATTCATCATGTTGACCATAAATATATTCTTTTCCTTCGGAAATATAACGTGCCTTAATCTGATGATTTTCAGTCGTAGAAATCAGAATTTGTTTTTGGGGGACAATCGCGATCGTCGGGACATCAGATAACAATTCTTCCGTGCGGGTAATATCGTAAATAAACTTACCAGATTCGAGATCCCAAACTTCGATCGTCCCGCTATGGTTGCTAGCAAACAGAATCAGTTTATTGTTTCCTTGCCAACGAGTCAGGACGATCGATTTAATCGTCCCTTTTTGACTTTTGAAGGAATTAATCAATTGAGGAGTACGCCAAGGAGAAATTAGATCTGGACTGGATATTTTACGCTCTTCAATCGTACTAGGAATGGGGCGATCTTCCATGGGATTAGAGCTGTTTCCACTCAAGAGTTGCGCCATTTGTTGCTGGAGTTGCTGCAAGGTTGCTTCTTGTCGGCGTACCTGTTGCTGGAGAGCTTCAATGAGCTGTACGGGGTCAGATTGGGCTGTCGCACCACTAGTAACAGCAAGTTTACCCTGTTGTTCCAATTTCCACTTAACAACCCCTGTATCGAAGTAATAACTCACTGTTGCGGGTGCGATTAAGTGAAATTCCGAGTCTTTATTAACTCGATCGAGTAGTGGATAATCAAATAAATAACTCAAGCATTCGAGTCGATCGAATCGAATTTGCCGCAGGGGATTAGGGACGAGCCAGTAGGTAATTGTATCGGCGACCAGGACGGGAATTACCCAATAATTGCTATTATTACCAGGTTCGAGAATTAGGGGCGGACGTTGGGGATTTTGGTAGCTATCGATCGTCCAATCGACCGCAACGGTATAGGCTTTGAGTAAGACCGGAATTTCGTTATATACTTGGATGAATTTTGACTCGGAAAGTTTGAGTTGGGGAGTAGGAGCTTCGACTTTAGCACCTTCGATCCGCGCAGCTTTGGTCAGCTTGACAGGAATCTGACCAGCCATCAACGATAGCATCAATTCATCAAACTTAGTTTCGAGGGTTTGGAGTTGTTGAATGAGTCGATCTAGAGCTGGAATTGTCATAAATCTGAATCTATTGTTAGGAACTGGTGATTTAACAACAAACCCCAGAATTGACATTTACTCAAATTCAATTCTCCCCCTGCGAACTAATTGGTAGCCACCAGCAGGATTTGGTTCGACAATCGCTGGTTGACTTAGTACAATCTTCCGATAACCAGAACGAAACTCACTGTAATCGAACATGTCATCAAATGTGTCTCGATTGAATTGGTTAATTCGCACTTCAGATGATGGAACTAACATCAATTGGTTATCTTGATCGAATACCCAATAGCCACCAGTCCGCTGCGGTACAATACTCAGATTGACAGTTAAAACTCTCCCACTTCTACGTCCTTCGATATTTTGTTCTTCTTCTAATACTTCTGCTTTTGCATACTTTGTGTAAAAACTGCGGCTGTTTTGGTTGTACTCATCGATCCAGGCTGGTTGAGGCGGAGGAGAAGGTGGAGTACTCACACTATAGCGATCGCGAGTGCTAGCGCGCTGGTCACGATTTAGATCTTTTCCATAGTCATCATTGAATCTTGTGTCCTCTCGATAATTAGATGCCGCATTATTGGTTTGTTGTTGTGATAATTTATTGAATCTCTCAGATAAATTAGTATAGTTGAATTTTGTTTCTTGCAAATCCGATCTCAAAGCATTTATTTCGGATCTTAGCCGATCAACTTCATTGAAAGATCGATCGTCAACCCGATCGAAAGATCCTCGATTACCAGATAGATTGGATGACAATTGATTGTTACTTCGAGCAGGCTGTTGGGAATTTGTTGTTGGTTTTTTAGTTGAATTTTTAGCAATGTATATAGCAATACCACTACCGATCGCTGATAAGACGGATAGTACAGCAGCCAAAGTACCTAACCAATTAGAATCTGTTGGGTCAGGTTTTGGTTTTTCAGATGCAGTAGGACGGGGTGTTTGAGTCGTAGTTTTAGCATAAGTCTCTAGTTCTTGTCCAAATTTTACAATTTCCTCACTCAGAGCTACACTGGTTTTCTTACCAAAAAATTTACCTTCTTCTGCACCGATATCTTTAGCTTGAATCATAAGCCGTCCCTGAAGATCTTTCAGATCTGGAGTTGCACCAGAAAGATCCTTGAAATAGATAATCTGCCTAAAACTCTTGGTTTTATCCTGAATATCTTTATTTGCTGTTTTGTCGATCTTTTCTAGAGCTGCATTAAAGTTTGTTAATTCCTTGTTTAAACTATCTCGAATTTCCTGAGCAACCTTCTGCTTACTATCTTTGACAACTCTCTTGTCTAATAATACAACTAGTTTTTTCTGAGACTCTTGATATTCTTTTAATAATTTTGGATCGATAGTTCCTTTCGATTTGTCGTTAGGTTGTGTACTTGGGCTGCTAGCCACTGGACTAGAAGTTGTTACTGAATTCGGCTCAGTAGATGTTCCTCCACAACTATTTAAGAGGGCGATCGAAACTATGGTTAATAATATTAATCCTGCATTTTTCATGACTACATTTTTATACGGTAAATGATACAATGTTGCCTTTTTCTTCAAGTTGCCAAGCTGTAACTCCACCAGATCGATCGGCACAAAGCATAGCAGGCGATCCCAAGATTATTCTCTTGTACCCAGCGGAGTAACTGGCATCTTGGAA
>NZ_JANNDR010000247.1:0-4055 GCF_031378165.1 Chamaesiphon sp. OTE_75_metabat_556 | reverse complement strand
GATCGGTAATTGTCGTCCCGATACCCGTGCCAATCCCCACAATAGGGCGATCGCTAGCAGTTGTTTTTCGCCTGCGGAGAGTCGATGTTTGGGCAATAATTTGCCATCGCTATCATGTAGAGAAAGGGTGAAAGTATTACTATCGATTGTCACCCGCCGCACGAGTTCAGATTTATGCAATAGATAGCGAAAACATTCGGTGACTTCATTTTCGAGTTTATTAATCTTTTTGAGCGTCAGCTTCTCTTTAAATATCTGTAATGTCGCTTTAACTTTGGCGATCGAATCGATAATATGCCGATCGTTTTTAAGTTGAATATTTTTTTCAGTGTAGGTGGCTAATTCCTGCTTGGTTCTAGTAATAATCCGATCAAGTTCGGTAGATTGTCGATCTCCATTAATCCGATCCGCTCTGAGTTGGGAGACTAATTCGCGGGCGGTAGTTTCTTGAGTTTTGAGACGGAGATATTCTTCCGGTGATGCCGCTTCAGCAATTTGGCGATCGAGAAAATCTAGTTCGGCTTCGAGTTTAGTTACTTGGGTTTGGAGATTATTAGCACGATCCAGATCGCGATCTAATTCAGACTTCAGGAGCAGATCTAACTGATTGATTACTTCAGCATCGACACCTAGATACACTGAATTATCTAACGTTGCTTCCCGAACCAAACTCTGATTTTCTCGATCTAGAAAAGATTGAATATCAGTAATTTGAGTTGATAATAGCTGTTGCTGCTGGAGAAATTCTAGCAACCGTCGATCGCGCTCGACGAGTAGATCGAGCGCGGCTTTGCCTTGCTGATGGCGGATTTCGATTTCACCTTGCGTTCGGATCTGAGTCAATAACGGCGCAATTAAACCTAATGGTAAATTACCTGCGGCCAGATCGGCTAATTCTTGCCGCTGCCGATCGATTTGAGTTTTAATCGCGGTGGCTGCGAGATCTAGTTCCTTACCCTGAGCGGCAATTTTGCCCCCTTCCAGGACGAATTTATCAAAAGCTTGTTGTTCTTGCTCGATCGCGATCGTTAATTTCGCATCTAGTTGCTCCAAACCTACTGTCAGCTCGCTTAATTCTACCTGCTGCTGCGCCAATCGCGACTCAATTTCATCGATCGCTTCTAACTGTTTGCCAGTTGCATTATCCTTCCGCTTCCTGGTTACTAATACATCTAAATCTGTCGCCAACCGTTCGGCTAATTCCAATCCTAGCAATGATTGAATTGCATCAAATACACCAACTGGAGGTGTTTCCTGCTCGGCTAATTCCTTGACTTGCTCGCCATCAAACAAAAATAGATTGGAAATTCCTAACGGCAAGAGATTTTCAATATATTCATCCCAAGTATTCAGCAGTGTTTTATCTGCCCAATCATTAACCAAAATCCCTAAAGTATCCTTACCTTCTTTGGGATTGCGCTCCCAATATCTCACGATCCGAATCTCCTGCAACTCCCCCTCTTCAGCAACTTGAAATGCTAATTCAATCCGTGCTTTCTCGGTTAATGGTGTTTGCCGACTGACGCATTGATGGAGAAAATCCCCATAACTCAAATTGCCCCGCGTCGAACACTGCGCGCGCGCACCATATAAAGCCAATCGCATCGCATCCATAATCGTCGTCTTGCCACCACCATTCATCCCCCCAATCAGAATAATCGGGCGACTCTCAGCCGCCGAATCCGGTAATAAATTAAGAGTGTTCTTACCTAAATAAGAACCAAAGTTTTCTAAAACCAGGTCGCGGAATAGCATTTTAGGGAGTTGGGAGTTGGGAGTTGAGAGTTGGGGACGGGGAGACTGGGAGACTGGGGGACTGGGAGATTTATCCACTATCCACTATTCACTATTCACTATTCACTATTCACTATTCACTATCTTCTAACCCCAGAATAGATTCAACCTTACAAGAGATCGGCTAAATAAATATCTTTTTCTAATAGGCAAGCATGACCGCTGTAGGGTAAAAACTTAGTTTTCGATCGCGGCAACAACTGCTCTAGAATTTGGACTTCTGGCACTGATGGCAATAATCGATCGAGTGCTCCCGCAATTAAAGATACGGGAATATCGACGATTTTGGGTAAAATTGTCTGCACGTCAAACTGTCGGAGTAGATCTAATCGCCAAGCCGCCGACTGTGGCTGGACGGAAAGCATCGCATTGAGTAATCGCTGGCGATCTGGTGGGGCGACCCGCTCAGCATCGATCAGAAAATTGACCAAAATCCTGGCCGAGAGGGGATAGAGGACATCTGGTAAGATTCTAGTTAAGGCACTGCCACTCGCCAGCCATGGCAACCGGACTAACGAAGAAGCTGGATTGATGAGCACCAGTTCGCTAATTTTGCTGGCAATTTGGCCAGCGGCTTGCATGGCAAAACAAGCTCCAAACGACTCCCCACAGAAATACAGCTCGCGCCCCTCAGTAAGTTCGGTAGCAATGAGCTGTAAAGCGCGATCGACCAAACCATCCCAGTCGCTCAGATCGTTACTGGCGATCGCGATACAGCGAATGTCAAACCTAGCTGTCAACCGGTCTATTTGTCTGTATAACAATTGACCAGTCCCGTCCATACCTGGAAAAAAGACAAACAATGGCAGATGTGCCTGTGGTGGTCGCGGTTGAAAAAAACTAATGGGGTAAAGCTGCATGGTTTATGCTGAGAGCAGTTCAGCAACTTGGCTCGATAATGTGGCGGTCAAATCCTTTACTACTTTACCAGCTTGGCGACCGTGGTACTGGTGCTGGTACGGCGCGATCGCTAACGGCTTGCCGATCCGAATCGCTACTTCCTGATAGACGACGGCAGGATGCCAGCCATCTTGCCTAAACAATGGTTCTAGAGGATCTAAGTGATGCAGCACGCTTAATGGGATGGCAGGCCACTGCATTTCTGACTGAGATAAGATCGCTACTGGTACGATCTGGAGATCGGGGACAGTGGCTTGCAATGCTAGGTGGGCAAACCCACGATAAAAGGGACAGATCCCTGTGGGTGGTGGGGTTGCCAGCATCGGCGCGGCACCCTCAGGAAAAATCCCGATCGTTTTACCCCGATCGAGCAGTCCGGTCGCATGGTGCAATAATTCAGGATACCAGTCATCGCTTGTCAGCGGAAAACCACCACAACTCTGCAATACCTCTCGCAACACGGGGACATTGCCCATGTAGCGATGACAGACAAAGTTGATCGGCGTATTCAGAAAACTAGTCAGAATGAACGGATCGAGGAAACTACGATGATTGCAGACAATCAGGGTCGGGCCAGATGGGGGTAAACGTTCGCGGTTTTGTACCCGAACATCCAGACCCAACAAGCCCAAGACATCTTGAGCCATAGCAGTAACATAGCCATCGAAGGGAGCGATCGACTCCAGTAAATTCATGAAGTTACCTGAAAGGATTAAGCCAGTACAATCGGTGTGGACAGAGTAGATCGATTCGATAAGTATTCGATTTCAAGCTCTTCGATCGAATTATGAACTGAATTTAAGCTAATTTTTATACTGTCAATTTTAACTCGATTTACTCGATCGGGGTAAGCAGCAGCTCTGCTGGATCGGACTTCACTAGCCGATCGATGACCGGAATTAGATAGATAATACTAAATAACCCATCACCCCTCCAGCAATGGTGCAAACATCGACTAAACCCATTACACTCGCCGACTTCCTCCAGCTACCAGAGACAAAGCCTGCCAGCGAGTTTGTTGATGGTCAAATTATCCAAAAACCAATGCCCCAAGGAAAGCACAGCACTATTCAAGGCGACCTTGTTCCGGCGATTAATACCGTACTCAAGCCCGATCGAATTGCCCGAGCTTATCCCGAATTACGCTGTACTTTTGGCGGTCGATCGACTGTCCCCGATGTGGCTGTATTTGCGTGGGAACGGATTCCCCGCGATGATGATGGCTAAAATAGCCCAACGCGCCAAAAAGGTCAAAGTACATTTCAAACTATTGCTATGTCAGGCTTTCAGCGATTTAACTGAATGACTACCGATCGTGCAAAATCTTATCCCATATCTTTAGTTTATGCACTATGAATCTT
>NZ_JANNDR010000234.1:0-11107 GCF_031378165.1 Chamaesiphon sp. OTE_75_metabat_556 | reverse complement strand
TTCCCCTTTCCCCTTCCCCTAAAACCTAAAACCCAAAGCCTATTCTCCATCCCCTACCGCTGAGCTGCGTTTTGCTCTAATCTAGAGGGTAATAATATCTTTACGATCGTTTGCGGAGTTTATCAAAGTGAGTAGCGTTACAGTCATCAATGATGCACAATTTGAAAGTGAAGTTTTACAAGCAGAGCTACCTGTACTAGTTTACCTCTGGGCGGCATGGTGCGGGCCTTGTCGGTTAGTGGCACCATCGATCGACTGGATTGCGAATAATTACCAAGATCGAGTTAAAGTAGTCAAAATGGAAATCGATCCCAATCCCGAAACCGTCAAAGCCTATAAGGTGGAAGGTGTTCCAGCGATTCGTCTATTCAAGGGTGATGCCCTCATTCATGCTCTAGAAGGTGCCATTACCAAAGATAAATTAGCAACTATCCTCGATGGTAATCTCTAGAACTAAGTTGCTTAAATATTTGCCACATTAAAATCAGCAGAAATCATTAGTGGGCATTGCCCATAATATGTTTAGCTGTCAACTGTCAACGATCGACTGTCAACTAACTTAAATGCAGTTCTCCCAACGCCTTCAACCATTAAAAAGTAATGTCTTTGCCGACATGGATCGGGCCAAGGGAAAGGCACGGGCACTGGGACAGCCGATCATCGATCTATCGCTGGGTTCGTCAGATTTGCCCACCCCACCGCATGTCATCGCTGCAATTCAGTCAGCATTAATCGATCCGACTACTCACGGTTATTTATTATTTAATGCGACGCGGGTATTTCGCGAAGCCGTTGCAAATTGGTATACCAACAAATACGGGATAAGTATCGATCCAGAGACGGAAGTATTACCGCTGATTGGCTCCCAAGAAGGAACGGCACACTTGCCGCTGGCGATTCTGGAACCTGGTGATGTAGCTTTACTCATGGATCCTGGCTATCCGTCCCATGCTGGCGGCGTCTATTTGGCTGGGGGCGAAATCTACCCGATGCCCTTACATGCCGACAATGGATTCTTGCCCGTACTGGGGGATATTCCGGCTCCAACCCTTGCCAAATCGCGGATGATGGTATTGAGCTATCCACACAATCCTACTACCGCGATCGCGCCGCTAGCCTTCTTTGAAGAGGCAGTTGCTTTTTGTCAGCAACATCATCTGGTGCTAGTGCATGATTTCCCGTATGGGGACATGGTATTTGGAGATCTTCAAGTACCCTCGATCTTACAAGCCGATCGCGACAAAAGCGTCTCGATCGAGTTGTTCACGATGTCTAAGTCCTATAATATGGGCGGCTTTAGAATCGGTTATGCGATCGGCAATCGGGACTTAATTCAAGCTTTGCGCCAAGTGAAGGCGGTAGTCGATTTTAATCAGTATTTAGGAATTTTGCACGGTGCTGTAGCCGCACTCAGTGGCGACCAAAGTTGCGTCCGGCATACCGTAGAGACGTTTCAGCAACGGCGCGATACGTTTATCACTACCTTAGCTGCGATTGGCTGGCAGGTGCCGACACCGGCAGCAACAATGTATATCTGGGCGAAGTTACCACCACAATGGGCGCGTAACTCGATCGATTTCTGCACGGAATTAGTCTGTCAAACTGGGGTTGCCGCTGCGCCTGGAGTCGGCTTTGGGAAGTCGGGTGAAGGTTATGTCCGCTTTGCACTGGTACACGAGCCAGCAAAATTACAACTGGCGGTCGATCGAATGGCAAAATTCTTGTAGGTGAGTTTAGCCACGACGATCGATTCTAACCTGCTTGGGAATGACCGATCGCATCCCACTTTTGGCACCATTGGCATCGCCTTGATAGCGGGGGATGATGTGAATAGTGGCGTGATTCATTGCTTGTCCCGCTGCTTTATTAATATTCATCCCGACATTAAAGCCATCGGGGTGAAATTCTTGGTTCAAGATTGCTTGAACTTTATTTGCCATCAACCAGCAAGCCGATTGTTCTTTGGGTGGCAATTCAAAGTAGTTGCTGATATGCCGTTTGGGAACGATTAAGACATGCCCTTTACTCAAAGGATAACCATCAAACATCGCATAAGCCGTTGCTGATTCGGTGAGTAAATTTAGCTGGCGATGGGGATTGCAGAAGATACAATTATTGGCTGAATTCCATTGATGGTTGTAATGGACATATTCATAAATTTCACAATATTCATTAAGCTGAACCGATTTGAATGGGAGCTTGACCGTACATTGATAAGTTGGTTTTTTATGAACGTAATGCTCTCGAAATCCTTCCTTTTTTAAATCTCGCCTCACCGCATAATAAGCTTTGCCACCAGGTTTGAGCAGATAAGCGATATTCATCAGTACGTCAGCTTGTTCCTCTGGCATCAATACATTCAGGACATAGCAACAAAAAATCGTCTCAAATTTACCAACTGGATCAATCGGTAAATAATAAGGATCGTAGCCAGTAATATCCAAACCCTTGCGCTCCAAAAGCTTGACATCATTCCCCAGTCCGCACCCAAAATCGAGAATTCGACCTCTGAGTAGATCCCGATCGAGTAAAAATTGGACTGGTGATGATATTTTAGTCCGATCGATCGCGGTGAGATGGCTGAATTTATTTGCTAGTTTTTTCATGTAATCAAACTGTAAATATTGCGAGCGTTACTAAGATCGGACGGTATCGATCCCGATCGGCAACATTGTTAGCTGAGGTTACAGCAGCTAGTGACGAAATGTAAGTATCGATCTAGTGGAACATCCCAGCCATTGCTGCATTCATCATCATTAGGTAGAGTCGATTGACATAGTAAAAAAACAATCGATTGGGTAGCAAATAGCAGGTAAATTGCGGCTCATCGAGATATCCGCATCATACTGGCTACTTTCATCCACAGATACACATAACCGGAAATTGCGATTGTACCGATCGGGTGTTAACATTGGGCACAATACCCAAGTAGGCTTGGATTTGAGCGGGGCTGTCAGCTCGCGATCGAATTTAGGTCAATAGTTAGTTTCAGCTAGTGCCCGTGTCGATTTTAGCCTCAGTTGGACATCTCCGTCGAGCCAAACGCGAACGCCCAGCCTCCACCACAACCTCTACAGCCGCAATTGACCAGTAATTTACCACCTAGCTCTCGTCGTTGGCTGAAGTTATTTTTAAAAACTGGCAGCATCATTGGTTTGGGTTTATGCCTGTTGTCGATAATTGGCATCTATATCGGTCAATCGTGGGCAAAAAGTCAGCTCTTACCGATAGTAGAGCAAGAATTAACCAAGAGTCTCAAGCGACCGATTAAACTAGGCAAAATTGAAGATATTTGGCTCAACGAGATCCATATTACTAATGCTACAATTCCGGCTCATGGTAGCGATCTCAATCAGCTTGTAGTTCCAGATGCTTTTGTTAATTTTAACCCGCTAAAATTAGTAGTCGATCGCACCTTGAAACTCGATGTGCGAGTAGTTGCCCCGCAGATTTCACTATCCCAGAATGTGCGCGGGGAATGGTTGAATATTCCGCCTCAATCTAAACAATCTCCACAGCCGATTAAAATTGTCGTCGGTACGGTGAGAATTGATAATGCACAAGTGACGATCCTGCCTTATAGTGACAACCCGCAACCAATTAAGATCGACAAAGTTAATCTCCAAGCTGATCTCAATGATGCTCAGGATCGAGTGAAATTTGACGGTGGTGCACAGTTTGGGAGCGGACAAGCCAGCATTAGTGGGAATAGTTCGATCGCCAATGGTGCAACCCAATTAGTTGTTAAGGGTCAAAAATTAGATGCTGCTGCGGCAACGCGGATTGTTAAAATCCCCCAAGTCCGAATCGATCGCGGCACGGTAGATGGCGATCTAAATTTAGAGATCGATCCCCAAAAACATCTGCAAATTAGTAGTAGGCTGTTGATTCATGATGGCAAACTGACGATTAATAATGTACCGCGCAGTTTAGATGAAATTAATGGTTTTATTAATGTATCGGAACGGGATGTCAAATTTAATAATGTCACAACTAAATACGATCGAGTAGCGGGCGTAGTCGCGGGCAATCTGAATTATGTGACTGGTTATCAGCTCAGTGCCCAAACCGCTCCGATTACGCTGCCGGATCTGGTTAAAAGTATCGATATTAAGTCGCCTTTCCCATTATCAGGTGCTGCCGTCGCTCAGTTACAATTAACGGGCAAATTAGATCGACCAATTCTAGCTGGTAAGTTTAATAATACCCAACTCACTCAAGTCGATCGAGTCCAGATCGATCGAGTTAATGGTAACTTTAAATTGGCCGATGGCCGGATTAAAATCGACGCAACCGCGCAACCTAAATTAGGCGGTAAAGTTACAACTCAAGGCGAAATCCAGCTTTTAAAAACGCCCCAGACTCGCTTTGAGTTCCAAGCCGAACGGCTGGCTGGCGATGCCCTCAGCCGGCTGTATGGTGCCAAATTACCCGCCCAGGTTAAAGTTGGCGATACGTCAGTGCGCGGCACGATCGAGGGCACTGGGGCGGCGATCTATACCAATCTCCAAGTCGTTGCACCTCAGGCGACATATCCCGTCAGTACCGATCTGCAAATTACCCCAACCGGAACGGCACTGATCCGAGGCGCGACGCTGACAACGGCTGCTGGCAAAGTCCTGGCAACTGGAGCTATCACCAAAACTAACTGGCAGCTCAATTTACAACCACAAGGGATCGATACTCAGCAATTAGCCAAAATTGGCGGCTTAAATCTAGCAACTAACTATAGTGGTAAATTAAGTGGCAATATTCAGGCGACGGGTTTAAATAGCGATCCTCAACTCGATCGATTACAAGCCAGTGGGCAACTAAAGTTGCAGTTACCAGCCGGACAGATTGTTGTTGATCGGATTAGGATCGATCGAGGTCGATGGCAAGCTCAGATCGGCAGTAATGCCCTCAATTTACAACAACTAGCCACTCACGAAATCGCTCAAGCTACGAACGCCCCAATAGCTCAATCTAAAGTACAGCTACCGCCAGGAATTATTAGTGGTAATCTTCAAGTCAGTGGCAATAATTTACAGCAGATTACGCCTGATAATATTTCGGCACAAGGAAGAGGGAAGATTAAATTAAAAGCTGGAGAAATCCAGTCGCAGAACTTAACTCTTGCCAAAGGTAATTGGCAAGGAAAATTTACCACCAAGAAGCTTAAATTATCTGAGTTTAATTCCCAAGTCGGCGGCCAACTCAGTGGTGAAGCTCAGCTTACTGGCAATCTCAATTCCGCTACACCTGAATCTTTGCTGGGCTTCGGCAAGGGTGAAATCGAATTACCGCAAGGTAAGATTGTCGGTACTAACTTACAACTCGATCGTGGTAAATGGCAGGGTAATCTCCAATCTTCCACATTAACTTTAGGTGGATTAGTACTAGCCATTCCGCGACAATTTAAAAATGCGAAATTCGATGGTAATGTGCAAGTTGCTGGCGATCTGCGACAACTTAAGCCCGATCAAATTAGTGTCATTGGTAATGGCAATCTTAGTTTAGCTGGCGGTCAGATTCGCGCCCAGAAATTAGAAATTAGATCCGGTAAATGGCGCGGAAATTTTGGAATTGATCGCCTCAAACTTGGTGATTTTAGCACTCAAATACCAATAGGATTACAACCAGCCCGACTGACTGGTAATTTTGTTGCAGCCGGAGAATTAACCAAATTCAAGCTTGATCGATTGCAGGTTAATGGTGATGGCCAATTACAGCTAGCCGAGGGTAAAGTTAGAGCGACAAAATTACAATTAGCCAACGGTAATTGGTCTAGCAAGCTCGCGATCGCTAATTTCAAACTAGGCAACTTTAACGATCGATTATCACTCCCACTCCAAGCTAGTAAAATTATCGGCAACTTTAATATTGCTGGTAACACAAACAAGCTCTCACCAACAGCAATTACAGCTAATGGTGATGGAAAATTAAGATTAGCAAATGGTGGTGAAGTCGCTGCTACTAATCTCCAACTCAATGCTGGAGAATGGCAGAGTAATTTGGCAGTCCGAGGCTTACAATTAGGTGCCGTCAATCGCGATCTACCGAGAGCCATTCAAGCGGGATTATTAACTGGTAAGCTGATCGCATCTGGCGATCTGAATACTCCCGAACTCGAACGCATTCAAGCTAGCGGTAACGGTACTATTAACAACTTGCTTGGTGGCAATGTTCGAGTCGATAATTTAGAGATCGCCAACGGAAAATGGCAGAGCAAAGCGATTGTCGATCGCTTGAACATTGGCGAACTCGCTAAATTTGCACCCAAAAGTGTCGGCGATCTCATCGGTGCCGCTGCCCCTCCCGCCAATCGACTAGCCGGACAAATTAGTGCTAATTGGCAACTCGGTGGCGATCTTCAGTCAAATAGTGTCGCCAATCTCCTGGTTGCTGGTGAAACTAAATTAACTAATTTTCAAATCGGTACATTAATATTCGATCGCAATTTGAATGGAGATATTCGTGCTAATCCCGGACAGGGTGTTGACATTGCTTTTGCCGGTCAAACCGATCGATTAGCACTATCGCTTGATCGCAATTTTCAGCCCCAAAATTTCGATCTCAAACAACAAGATGTAATTGCTAAAGGTAGTGTCGATGGTCAAGTGCTAGGGATTAATGTCGAACGCTTACCGATCGCTTTACTCCAACCCTTAATTCCCAAAAAATCGGGTATTGAGCAATATCGATTTGCCGGAACTGCGACAGGCAATTTAGCGATTAACTTGGCTAATTATCAAGTTAGTGGCGATCGAATTGAAGTTACCAATCCGATCTTCGGTGCTTTTCAAGGCGATCGCTTACTCGCTAATTTTCGCTACGCCAATGGGCAACTCGATCTCCAAAATACCGAAATTTATAGCGGTGCCAATCTGTATCGCCTCGACGCCAGCCTCCAGCCTGGGGCTAGTGCCCCTGTATTCCAAGCCAAATTACAAGTTTCCAGCGGCAGTATTGAAGATATCCGCAACCTGCTCCAGATTTTCAGCACCGAGGATCTCTTCACCCCACTCAATCGCCGTAAATACGGTACCGCTGCCGCTCTCGGCACCGCCACTGAGAAAATCGCCAATCGTCCCCAACCCCTCAATAACGAACTGCGGCGGCTCTCCGAACTCCGCCGCTGGCTGAATCACGAAGCAGATCGCCAGCAAGAAACCAATTCGATTCCCAACCTGGGTAACTTACAAGGCAACTTTAGCGGCGAAATCGTGATCGCTAATAATGCCAAAACCGGACTCACTAGCGATTTCAACCTCGCTGGCTCCAAATGGCAACTCGATCGCTATCGGCTCGATCTCATCCGCGCTCAAGGCAACTTGCGCAATGGCAAACTGCATTTCGAGCCACTCAATCTGACGATCGATAATAGTCAGATTGATGTTGCGGGAGACTTTAGCTTGACCAACCAAAATGCCAAAGTCAACATCCAAAACTTCCCCGCAGAGTCCCTCGCCAGCCTGTTCGAGCTGCCAGTCGCGATTAAAGGTGGCGTTAATCTCTCCGCTCAAATTGGTGGCAACCTCGCCAATCCGCGCGCGAATGGCGAGATTTCCCTCAGTAACGGGACGATCGACGATGTCAAGCTTCAAGATGTGAGGGGCAACTTTGGGTACAATGATGGCCGACTGGATTTTAGTACTAATGCCAACTTTGCCAACGCACCGATCGTCTCCCAACAAGATCTGATCGCGATTACTGGCAGCATTCCTTATCAATTACCCTTCGCCCGCCAAACTACAGCGAGTGAGAACATTAAAATCGATTTAGCCCTCCAAAATCAGGGTTTACAAGTCCTAGATATCTTTAGCAAACAGCAACTACACTGGCTCGATGGGCAAGGTAAAATCGCCCTCAAGATCGATGGGAAAATGAAACCTTCGGGTACTATTGAAACCCTCACGGCCCGAGGCACTGCCAAGATTACCAAAGGCCGAATCAAAAGCATCGCCATCCCTGAACCCTTAACCGATGTCAATGGCGAAATTATCTTTGATTTCGATCGAGTTGAAGTCCAAAAATTGACTGGAAAATTCAATCGCGGCCAAGTTTCGGTCGCTGGCATCATCCCGATTTCCGACGCCTTGACGATCGCCGAGAACCAGCAACTCGCCATTCAAATGGATGGCATCGCCGTCGATCTCAAACAGAAATACAAAGGCGATGTCAATGGCAAACTCAAGATTCTCGGTACCGCCCTCAATCCCATCCTAGCTGGTGATATCCAGCTTAGTAATGGCCAAGTGTTCTTGCCCGAAACAGCCGACACGACGCCCACGATCTTAGGGATTGCCCCCACAGTTGTAGTTGCCGAAGCAGCAGCACCCACTCAAAAACCGATCCAACTACGCGATCTCCACTTCACCCTCGGCGACAATCTCCAAATTACCCGCGCGCCGATTTTGAACTTTATCGCCACTGGTAAAATCGATCTCGAAGGGACGATCGACAATCCCCGTCCCTTCGGCCAAGTCAAGCTCCAAAAAGGCTCCGTCAACCTGTTCACCACTCAATTTCGACTCACCAGCGATCCGCAGACAGCCGACTTCTTTCCCACATTGGGCACCGATCCCGTCCTCAATCTCCGCCTCTACGCCAGAACCCTCGAAAGTAACTCTAGTATCTTCGCCCAACGTAACTCGATCGCCCGAACAGCTAGCAATGGTGAAATCGATCGACCTGCCGATTTTTATACTACTAGCCTCGGTTCCGTCCAAACCGTCCAAGTCGAAGCCCGCGTCGCTGGACTCGCTAGCCAAATCACCCAGCGACTCGAACTCACCAGCACCCCCGCCCGCACCCAACCCGAAATCGTTCTCCTCCTCGGTGGTGCCCTCGCCGAACGCCTGACATCTGGTGGCGATATCGGCCTGGGCGTGATTAGCCTCGCCAGTTCCAATCTCCTCAATAGTCTTCAAGATCGGATTAGCGACGTGCTGAGTTTGAGCGATTTTCGACTGTTCCCGACGATTACCAAAGATCCGAATACCAATAGTAATTCCACCTTCGGGATTGCCGCCGAGATCGGTACCAATATCACCCCCAAAGTCTCTACTTCTGTCTTCAAAATCCTCACCAATGGCGAGTCGCCCTACTACAGCATCCGCTATCGCATCAACGACCAATTTTTACTCCGAGGTTCGACCAATCTCTTCGGCGAAAATCGCGCTGTTGTAGAATTCGAGCAAAGATTTTAACTTATTAGAATCAGTCTCGATCGATCTATTAATCAAATCGCTATTATCTCTCGGTGCTACTCGTGAAGATATTGCAACGGCGATATCTGGAAATTAACACAGATCTGTAGGGGGCGGGTTTATGCTAGAAATTATTGTTGTAACGATAACTATCGGACAAACCTGCCCCCACAGCATTAATGTTTGTGGAATCGATCGAGTAGACTAGATTTACACCAATCCCCACCTGCTCCGGCCATGTCCAGCGATCCCGACTACCTCCAAAAAATCCTGACGGCTACCGTCTATGATGTGGCGATCGAATCACCACTTGATCGTGCTCCGATCCTCTCCCAGCGATTGAAAAATCAGATTTTGCTCAAACGAGAGGATATGCAGCCCGTATTCTCCTTCAAGCTGCGGGGAGCCTACAACAAGATGGCCAAACTCAAGCCGGAACTGTTGGCGCGAGGGGTAATTGCGGCTTCGGCGGGCAATCACGCCCAGGGTGTCGCATTAGGTGCCAAACAACTGGGGACGACAGCAACGATCGTGATGCCAGTGACGACCCCCCACATGAAAGTAAATGCGGTGGCGGCTAGGGGTGCAGAAGTGATTTTGTGGGGTGAGACTTATGATGATGCCTATGCTTATGCTTGTCATCTAGGTGAAGAACGCGGATTGACATTTATCCATCCTTTTGACGATCCCGATGTGATTGCCGGACAGGGGACGATTGGGATGGAAATCTTACGTCAGTATCAACAACCGATTCATGCGATTTTTGTAGCGATCGGCGGTGGGGGCTTGATAGCGGGGATTGCAGCGTATGTGAAGCGGCTGTACCCAGAGACGAAGATAATTGGGGTAGAGCCAATGGATGCGGATGCGATGAGTCGATCGCTAGCTGCTGGCGAACGGGTAAAACTCGATCGCGTGGGTTTATTCGCCGATGGGGTAGCGGTCAAGGAAGTGGGCGTCGAAACCTTCCGGTTATGCCAGAAGTACGTTGATGAAGTGATTTTGGTCGATACCGACGATATCTGTGCGGCGATTAAGGATGTGTTTGAGGATACGCGATCGATCCTAGAACCGGCTGGTGCGCTGGCTGTCGCGGGTGCAAAGGCTTATATCGAGCGCGAATCGATCGAGGGTAAAACCCTAGTAGCAGTAGCTTGTGGCGCGAATATGAATTTCGATCGACTGCGATTTGTGGCGGAGCGGGCGGAAGTCGGCGAACATCGCGAAGCAATTCTAGCGGTGACTATTCCCGAAGAACGCGGTAGTTTTCGCCGCTTTTGTACCTGTTTGGGTACTCACAATCTCAGCGAATTTAATTACCGAATGGCTAATGCCACCCAAGCGCACATTTTTGTCGGCATCCAAGTCCAAAATCGGGCAGATACGGCCACAATTATCGCCAAGCTCACCGCCGAAGGCTTTGAGACACTCGATCTCACCGATGATGAAATGGCCAAACTTCACCTCCGCCATCTCGTCGGCGGACGTTCTCCAGTAGCTCAAGACGAACTCCTGTATCGATTTGAGTTTCCCGAACGCACGGGCGCACTCACCAAATTTCTCAATAGCATGAACCCTGACTGGAATATCAGCCTCTTCCACTATCGCAATCATGGTGCCGATTACGGCAGAATTTTAATCGGCATCGAAGTACCACCAACGGAGATGAACGCTTGGGCAGATTTTCTAGATCGCACCCCCTATCGCTACTGGGATGAACGCACCAATCCTGCTTATCAATTGTTTTTGGGGAATAGTTAGTGAATAGTGAATAGTGGATAGTGAATAGAGGGTAGAGGGTGTAAATTCGGACGCTTGCGTCCTATCAACTATCAACTATCAACTATCAACTATCAACTATCAACTATCAACTATCAACTATCAACTATCAACTATCAACTATCAACTATCAACTA
>NZ_JANNDR010000188.1:0-1648 GCF_031378165.1 Chamaesiphon sp. OTE_75_metabat_556 | reverse complement strand
CTCAGTGCCGTCAACAGTGCCCCCAGGATACGTGGACGCGCTGCTTCGATCTTGGCAGTTAATTCCGCCTGGGGTAGTCGCTGTTGTTCAGTAATTTCACCGAGTTGTACCATCAGGACTCGATCTGCTAGGTCATCGCGAGTCACAAGGGAATCGATCGCCGTGACAATCTGGGGACGGGCAAACTCAAATGTCGTCTCTTCATCAGTGCTAAATAGAGTGCGGGTACTGTACCCAAAGCCAGTCGCGATCCGACATAAATCGTCCGATTGGTCTGCACTGATATGTCCCACATTATCGTAGACCATCAATAGCCGACGAGAAGCCGAGACTGCGAGCTTATGGGTATCCCCTTGCAGCTTGATAAGTGGGGCTTTGCCAGGATCGATTAAACCTTTTAGCATTTCTGCGGCAACGGTCTTGCCACTCCCTCTGTGTGCCGATAGTACTAATACCGGATAGGTTTTGTTAGGACAGAAGCAGAATAGTAGGATGTGATAATTAAAGTCCATGCAGATCCATCTACATTGAGCAATTCCCGTAATTCTGTCAAGCTTCCCCCAGCGACGGGATAAGGGAGCGGACGTAGCGAATCTGGTCGCCAAAATCGCACGGGTGGATCGTCGATCGTCCGCCAGCCAGTAGGATCGATCTCGATCGCCTTCCAGTCTGGAGTACCCAAGTCGAGATAAATTTTCTCTTGGTGTTGGGCGATGCGGAGATGGACTTCGCGAGTTGCCGAATCCTGCCCGTACAAAGCGATCGCTTCGAGCGTTGAGAGCGTATCTTGCATCGTCTGAGAGCCAATCCCCTTACCCTCGATATTGAAATACTCACCAGCCAGCCACATTCTAAAAGCTCTAGAGCGAACTGCATAAGTGTGACGGTTTCCCTCGATCGTAATATCGGCATAAGCAACTCGATCGGGAGTTTGAAAGTAAGTAGCAGTTCTCCCGATCTCCAGCAACCTCTCTGCAACTGACTTATGTGGCTTTTTTCCATCTTCAGTCCCTTCTATTGCCGCCGCTTCGATCGGTTTGGCACTGTCGATAACGCGACGGAATGCCTCGACTCCATCGTTAAAGATTAAATCGTCAATGCCTTTACCTCGATCGCTATTCCATTCAGCTAAATAAACTTGACAATCTGCTGCTATTAATAAACCAGCAAATCTTTTAATTGCAGCCCGAACCATATTTATCGTTTTCGGTTTGCTGTCCTTGTCAAATGCAATAGTGATCCTTCTATTCGGGGTAGAAATTAACTTTAAATCGTTAATTAATGTGTAATCCTTTTCACCCTTATTCAGTTCGGGACAGCCATTCCAAATCCCAGTTAACGAGATACAAATTTCACCAGTGCTAATCCCACTTAATGCCTTCTTTGACCCTTCCGTAGTGGTTACAGGGATAGTTGAATCATCTCGAATCCACTGTAAAAACTCTAGGCTGAGTCGTTGGCATTCATCTCGCCATTCATCCGAGCCGATATCTACTAATTGCCATTGTCTACTCCCTTCCCGCCGCAAGACTATTTATTGACCGCGATCGATTGCAAAGACTGGTTTTCAGCGGATAAAATTTATAGTAGCGATCGAGCCTTAACTGTCACAGTCAGAGGGATCTATACTCTTTGAGCGGAAAGGGAG
>NZ_JANNDR010000224.1:0-6866 GCF_031378165.1 Chamaesiphon sp. OTE_75_metabat_556 | reverse complement strand
GCGCGAGGGCTTCGGCTTCGGCAAAAACTGAGTCTGGCAAAGAAATAGCAGTTTTCATAATTAGATTAGCTAAAATCATTACGATCTAGTTATACCCTAGTTATACCAAGATTACAAGAGTCGAACTCTTGAAGAATCCCCACTGTTACTAAGTAGCATTAAGTAGGGTCGAGCACCCTAGACGCAGACTAGTTGCGGGGTCAGTCGATCGATAATTTGTTTCAATACCATTGCCGTCCAGTCGATATCGGCCGTGGTGGTACTTTTACCCAACGTCAGGCGAATGCTGCCCACTGCTTCATTTTGGCTATATCCCATCGCCAATAATACGGGACTAGGAGTCAGTTTACCACTCGCACAAGCAGCTCCCGAACTAATCCCAATTCCGGCCAGGTTGAGTTGGCGGACGATCGTTTTACCAGTGATGGCTTCTGACAACTGGCACTTTGGTTGCAGACAAAAGCTGAGGTGATGGGGGAGGCGGTGCAAGCGATCCCCAGTGGGGACTAGGATCGGGCAGTCAGATAACAACTCGAAGAATCGATCGCGCAAGCCGATTAATCTGCTATTTTCTAGGGATAACTCTTCACTAGCTAACTCAGCAGCGACACCAAAGCCAGCGATTTGCGGGACGGCTTGAGTCCCCGATCTCCAGCCCATTTCTTGTCCGCCGCCAGCGAGGAGGGGGACAAGTTTTAACCCTGGGCGAATGTAGAGTGCGCCTGCGCCCTGAGGGCCATATAATTTGTGACTGGAGACGGAGAGAAGATCGATCCCCAGTGCTCGAACATCGATCGAGATCTTGCCAGCGGATTGGACGGCATCGGTATGAAAGCAGACTTGATGTTGGCGGCAAATTGCGGCTAGTTCGGCAATAGGTTGAATGGTGCCGACTTCACTTTGGGCATAAATTATCGATACTAAGACGGTATTCGGACGGATTGCCAGCTCCAGATCGTGGGGATCGATCCGTCCCGCGCGATCGACTGGTAATCTCGTAATTTGCCAGCCGCGACTTTCGAGCCATGTAACTGGTGCGCTAATCGAAGAATGTTCGACACTAGAAATAATTAAATGTTGAGGGGTGGTATACGAATTTGCCACCCCCATAATGGCTTGGTTATTTGCTTCAGTCCCACCAGATGTAAATGCGATCGCGTCGGGGTTGGCATTAATTAATGCTGCTACTTGAAATCTCGCTTGTTCGATCGCTGTGGAGGCGCGTTCGCCCCATTGATGGATGCTCGAAGGGTTGCCCCATTCTGACATCATGACTCGGTGCATTGCCGCGATCGCTTCAGTCCGAGTTGGAGTTGTTGCACTATGATCTAAGTAAATCTGCATAGACTGAATACAAATAATTCGATTTTGTTTATCCACAAGTAATTTTACCGATTACTGTGAGATAAAGCATCGGGCTGTTGATAGCATTGAGGGCTGAAACCTCAATGCTATCAACGATCTAAGTGACTAAATCTAAGTTTAGCTACCTGGTTTGCAGATATTATAGTCTTCATGGGATAGCACTTCTTTTGGTTGCAAAATCCCATCTTCTTCAAAACATAGCATCCGATAATTTCGAGTCACAGGAATACTGATTACCAACCGATTGTGGCGCAGTCTTTTGCCGCCAAACTCTCGATAGTTCCTGCGATCTTGCAAGCCACCGATAATATTTCTAGCTTTTAAAACCACATGAGATGGTAAGCTTTTGAGATCGATCGGATCGAAAGCAAAGCTATCGTGCCAATTGCGTTTTTTCTCTTTCTTCTCATTTTCGCCGACCTCTTCTTGGAGGCAACGATGGCAAATTTGCCCATAGCCTTTATGACCGCATTGAAACATTTTTCTGCGTCTGCTCATAATAGTAGATCCCTCGATGTCTAATGTAATTTATAAAAATGGCAAGTAAGCAGTTCAAATTTAGCTGCATGGAAATTTAAACAATGATGTTGATATCACCGATTGAGCGCGATCGAGATCGGAGTACGATTCGATTCTCGCAAGTCTAATTGTCGCATTGGCTGGTGAATTGACAATAAACATTCAGATTGGTGATGACTTCTAGGGCGGTATTTCCGCCCCTTAGCGGATCGACCTGTAATCTGAGCAGGTTATCGGTAACTACGCAGTGATCGTGACAACGTTTGCGTGATAAATGATACAATGAACTCAGTAGATCTCAAACAACGAGATCGTCCCAAATCATTACCAAATTAATAGTGCCAAGCTATTAATTCACCATTTATCATTCACAATTTTTGATTTTCCTTTGAAATTTCGACGATTTAGCAGCGCCTTTGGCACATTTCACTCCTCTCTGTTATCTAGTTTAGCTCTTGGAAGCGTCGGTGTTATTATTTTTTGTGGATATTGGTTCTTGTTGCGTCCTGCGGCCACAATTGAAGCCAAACTCCCACCTTTAGCTCAAGATGACTTAATTCAAGTCTATTTTAACCACGATCGGTCAGTAGAGTTTACCGAACCTTATCGGCGTAAAACTAGACGGGGTGAGGATTTGGCCGCAAGGTTAATTTTCGCGATCGAGTCTGCTCAGTCACAAATTGACATTGCCGTTCAAGAGTTGCAATTGCCCAATATCGCCCAAGCGTTGGTGGCGAGATCCCAAGCGGGAGTTAAGGTGCGGGTGATTCTCGAACATAATTATCGCCGTCCGTTAAGTGAATTAACCACCGCTGAAATCGATAGTTTGACAGTCCGCGAGCGCAAACATTATCAAGAATTCCAGAAATTGGTCGATATCGATGGTAATGGAACTTTGACGCCAGCAGAGATTAACCAACGAGATGCGCTAGTCATCTTGCAAAATGCCCAGATTCCGATCCTCGACGATACAGCAGATGGCTCGAAGGGGAGTGGCTTAATGCACCACAAATTTATGGTGGTAGATCGACACCAAGTCATGGTGACTTCGGCAAATTGGACGATGAGCGATATCTATGGGGATCTGAGTCGTCCAGAGAGCGAGGGCAATCAAAATAATTTGGTGCGGCTGGAAAGTAGCGAACTTGCTACCGCATTTACCAATGAGTTTAATTTGATGTGGGGGGATGGCAACGGCAACAATTCTAGCAGCCAGTTTAAGGCACACAAACCCGTCCGAGTGCCATTTGAAGCGATAGTTGGCAACACGCGCGTCTGGGTGCAATTTTCGCCGACTGCCAAGCAGCATGGGTGGGAAGATAGTAGTAATGGCTCGATCGGGAAATTGCTAGGTAAAAGCTTACAACAAGTCGATCTGGCTTTATTTGTTTTTTCCGAGCCGACATTAGCCAGTATTTTGCAAACTCAATCCCAGCGCGGGGTCAAAATTCGCGGCGTTATCGATCGAGAATTTGCATATCGCGACTATAGTTCGGGTTTGACGCTCATGGGTGTAAATGGGGATAATACCTGTCAGACTACTAGTAATAATTCGCAGCCATTAGCAACGGTTGGCGTTCCGACATTACCGACAGGCGATCTGCTCCACCATAAATTTGCGATAGTCGATCGCCGTACCGTGATTACGGGTTCGCATAATTGGTCGAATGCGGCCAATTATCATAATGATGAGACGTTATTAGTCATTGAAGACAATCCGACAGTGGCCGCACACTTCGATCAAGAATTCGACAGGTTGTATGAACATGTCATAATGGGGATTCCAGATCGCCTTAGTCGTAGACATTGTTAAATTATTCACTAGTGCTAGTGAAATTTTAGATAGTCTGCATGTAGCTGCCAATTTGGCGATCGCCATCGCGACTGGCGCAAAAGATGTCTTCCCTCACTATCAAAATCTAGCTGAGATTATGTCACTTATTTCCTCATGAGCAATCCTACTGTTGTCTCTGCTGAGCTGGAATTCATCACTAGCAGCAATTAATTGTCTTATGATTACTAATGCTGAATTAATCTCGATCTTTGAATTCAAACCAACTTTATCACAGATGTATAGTTGGACTGCTCCGTTCGCCCAAGTTATTCGTGAAGATATCGGTCGGATTGCTTGGAATAGTTTTTTGGCCTTAGTGCCATTGACGCTGAGTTTTTTCTTGTTCTACAAGCCGCGCTCGCGGTTATTTTGTTGGGGCACTTACCTGCTACTAGTACTGAGTTTTAGTATCGGTATTAAGAAATACAACAATGGCAATTTTCTCGAAGCTTTAGAGCGAATTTTCCTGTCATTGTGGGGAGTTAGAGCAATTTTCATTGGCATCGCACTCAGTGCGATCGTCATGTTAATCATTATCGATCGCCGCCTTCGAGATCCCCGAGCGAGAAGTCAGTCAATCATCTGGTGGATCGGCTTATTTCTCTTCGTCGTAATCTTACCAAATGCTCCATATATTCTGACTGATATCATTCATTTCTATGAGGCCGTAAGGACGATCGAGTCAGCCTGGACGATTACTCTATTTATCGTCCCAACTTATATTATCTTTATTGGGGTCGGCTGGTTTGCATATGTATTTTCCTTGGTTAATTTAGGTATTTACTTTAGCAAAAACTACTTAGATCGATATATGAATATTGCTGAATTAAGTCTTCATGCCATTTGTTCGATCGGGATCTTTATCGGTAGGTTTTTACGATTTAATAGTTGGAGTTTGGTAACTCAACCCAAATTATTTATCAGTACTTTACCTGGAGAATTAATCGGTAAATTTCCGCTTTTAGTGATGCTGCTCACCTTTTGCATTATTGCGATGTTGTATGCACTGTGCAAACCACTGGTTGCTAAGTCCTCACTATATCGAGAATAGAGGATTTCGATCGATCGTGGCTCTAGAGATCGGGTGCTGTTGACCGCTGCGATCGATGTTGCTAAGATGATCGTGAGGATTTGAACACTATTCCGATCTAAATACAGTAGATTTTTTAGAGGCAACGTCATGACGGGCAGCCAACAGGTCACGAAATCGATTCTCCGGATGAGACGCTTTGCGAACGCCGGATTAATTATTGGTGCGGGTTTGAGCATAAGTTTAGGAGCTTGTGGCAAGGGTGGCGATACTCCCTCTACAGGTAATTCCCCCTCTGGGGCAGGGCAAAAAAAAGATGTCGAAGTTACCCTTGTTGGCTATGCTGTTCCCAAAGCTGCTCACGATGCGATTATCAAAAAATTCGTCGCCAAATGGCAGCAAGAGCACAACCAAAAAGTGACATTCAAACAGACTTATGGTGGTTCCGGTTCGCAAACCCGCGCTGTGATCGATGGTTTGCCTGCGGATATCGTTCATTTAGCACTGGGCGGCGATGTCAACAAATTAGCCCAAGCCTCATTAGTAGCAACAGATTGGGACAAAAAGTTGCCCAATAATGCTATTGTCGCGCGCAGCGTCGTCGCGATCGTCACTCGTCCTGGCAATCCCAAACAAATTAAATCCTTTACCGATTTGGCGCGTCCCGATGTCAAATGGGTGACAGCCAATCCCAAAACCTCTGGCGGTGCGCGGTGGAACTTTTTGGCCTTGTGGAATAGTGCGATTAAAGCTGGTGGGAATGAAGATAAGGCTACCGAATTTACCACTAACGCTTTTAAAAATGTGGTCGTGCAGCCCAAAGATGCCCGCGAAGCCACCGATGCTTTTGCCAAACAGGGACAAGGAGATGCATTATTAAACTATGAAAACGAGACGATATTTGCGAAAGAAAGAGGGCAAGCACTCGATTATGTGGTGCCAGATGTGAATATTTCGATCGATACTCCCGTCGCTATCGTCGATAAAAATGTCACCAAGCACGGCAATCGCGAAGTTGTCGAAGCCTTTGCCAAATATCTATTCGCACCCGAATCTCAAGCTGAATTTGTAAAATTAGGTTATCGCCCTGCCGCAACAGTCGCCGATCCCCGCTTCCCACAGGTAAAAACGTTTGGGACTGTGGCCGAATATGGGGGTTGGACTCAGTTTCAGAAAAAATTCTTTGAGGATGGTGGCGTCTACGACAAAATCCAAGCTGGTAAAAATAACTAAAGTTTCGCGACCTCCAGTCCCCTCGTCCCCTCACCTCCACATGACTATTATCCCCGCTCGTCTCGTCAAAACCAAACCAGTCTGGAAACAGTGGTTCGATCGTGTCAGACACTTATCCTGGACATGGCGAATTATGTGGTTTTACCTGAGCGCGATGCTCTTTCTACCCCTGGGGGCGATGTTTGCAAAGGCTGGGAGTGGTGGCTGGTCAAAATTCTGGGCAGTAGCTAGTAGCCCCATCGCCTTATCCACCTACGATGTTACTTTCACAACTTCGCTAATTGCCACTCTCATTAACGGTCTGTTTGGTACGGCGATCGCGTGGGTATTAGTACGGTATGATTTTCCTGGCAAACGGATTATTGATGCTTCGATCGATCTCCCGTTTGCACTACCTACTTCAGTTGCAGGTCTGACACTAGCCACCGTTTATAGCGATAATGGCTGGATTGGGAGTATCTTCGCCCCACTAGGGATTAAAATCGCCTTTACGCGGTTGGGGGTCGGGATGGCGATGTTATTTATCTCCTTGCCATTTATCGTCCGTACGGTTCAACCCGTATTGATCGAGCTAGAACGCGATATCGAGGAGGCTGCCTGGTGTTTGGGGGCGTCAGATTGGGAAACTTTTCGGCAAGTGATTTTGCCGCCACTGCTACCGTCGATTTTGACAGGGATGGCATTAGGCTTCTCGCGGGCAGTCGGCGAATACGGTTCGACGGTGATTATCGCCTCGAATACACCGTTTAAAGATTTGATCGCGCCAGTGCTGATCTTCCAAAAATTGGAGCAATATGACTATGCCGGAGCGACGACCATCGGCGTAATTTTACTCGGAATTTCGCTCGTATTGCTCCTGGGAATTAATATCCTCCAAGCTTGGGG